>JADHWR010000022.1 GCA_016783355.1 Candidatus Omnitrophota bacterium
TCTATGTCCCCACCAAATCTGGCGGGAGATGCACCAGTCCTCTATATTCTCCATCCAATTAAGATAAACCTTGGTCCATCTCTGCGGATGAAACTTAATCTTACCCTCTTTTACTACCTTTATTGCCCTCTTTGCCAAGGGCTTCATTTTCACAAACCACTGCCGGGAAAGATAAGGCTCAATAACTGTATGGCAACGATAACAATGCCCAACAGATAATTTATGGGGCTCGATTTTCTCCATTAGTCCTTGTGATTCTAAATCCTCGATTATCCTTTTGCGTGCCTGAAATCTTTCTTCTCCTTGATAGACTCCGGCATTCTTATTAAGACTGCCTTCTGGATTAAGAATATTGATAAATTCCAAGTTGTGCTTTTTCCCCAATTGATAATCTACGGGATCATGTGATGGTGTTACCTTAACTGCTCCTGTGCCAAAATTTCTCTCCACAGATGTATCGGCAATAATGGGTATCTGGCGATTGATGAGGGGCAAAATTACTGTTTTGCCAACCAGGTCTTTGTAACGCCTATCCTTTGGATGCACTGCTACGGCTGTATCTCCCAACATTGTCTCTGGACGAGTAGTGGCAACGACTATATAGTCTTGCGCTTTGCGCTTTTCGCTTTGCGCTCTTAAGGGATACTTTATATAATACAGGAATCCTTCGATTTCCTGATGCGGCGCTTCTTCATCAGAAAGGGCGGTTTGACACCTTGGGCACCAGTTGATAATATAATCGCCCTGATAGATTAAACCTTTTTCATAAAGGCGCACAAAGACCTCACCCACACTAAGAGAATATTCCTCATCCATTGTAAAACGTGCCCTTTCCCAATCACAGGAACAGCCAAGTCTTTCTAATTGCTTAATAATGGTTGAGCCGTATTGCTCCTTCCATTGCCAGACACGTTCAATGAATTGCTCCCGGCCTAAATCCTTGCGCCTGAGGCCCTCTTTGGCAATTTGTCTCTCCACAACATTCTGGGTGGCAATCCCCGCATGGTCTGTGCCCGGCATCCAGAGCGCCTCCTCTCCCTTCATTCGATGGTAACGGATAAGAATATCCTGGAGGGTATTATTCAAGGCGTGGCCCATATGCAGAATCCCCGTAACATTAGGCGGTGGGATAACGATAGAAAAAGGCTTTTTTTTCGGATTCAGGCGTGCTTGAAAATACCCGCCTTTTTCCCAAACCCGGTACCATTTCTCCTCGGTCTCGCTTGGATTATAACGCGTGGGGATATTGCTCATATTTAAAAAGGGGTTATTTTTTTCTATCCTTAAGCAGTTTATACTCGATAGAATCGGAGAATGCCTGCCAGGAGGCTTCGATGATATTTCCGGAAACTCCAATTGTATTCCATGTGTCTTTCTTATCCTGTGATTGGATAATCACGCGTGTTGCAGCAGCAGTGCCTTCTTTTTCATCTAATATACGCACCTTAAAATCAGAAAGATGCATCCCTGCCAACGTTGGATAGAAATCCAAAAGTGCCTTTCTTAAGGCATTATCTAAAGCATTAATCGGACCATCGCCCTCGGCAGCAGTGTGTTCAATTTTACCCTTAACCCTTATTTTAATCACTGCCTCAGCAGTAGCTTTTTTGTCCTTTTCCTTATTGACTATCACACGCAATTCCTGAAGCTCAAAATACCTCGGCAGTTTCCCTAATGCCCTTTTTAACAACAACTCAAACGATGCTTGCGCTGCTTCAAAGTGATAACCCTTTGCCTCTAATTTCTTAAGGGAACTATATACCTTTTTTGTCTTTGGGTCTTGCTTGCTTAAATCCAATTTTAGTTCCTCTGCCCGATGGAGTATGGCACTTTTGCCTGCCAGTTCAGAAACAAGAATTCGGCGTCGATTTCCTACTAATTCAGGATCGATATGCTCATAAGAATATGGTGTTTTCATCACCGCATTAATATGCACCCCTCCCTTATGAGCAAAGGCAGAATCTCCTACATATGGCTGGTTACCGACATGCCTCATATTACTAATCTCGCTGACAAAATGGGAAACCTCGCGCAGGCTCTTAAGTCCCTCATCAGATATACAGTCAAAGCCCATCTTTAACTTTAAATTGGCAATTACCGGAATTAAATCTGCATTGCCGCAACGCTCGCCATATCCGTTGATTGTGCCCTGAACCATGGTAGAACCTACCTCAACCGCGGCTAAGGAATTCGCTATTGCCAGGCCACTATCATTATGACAATGAATTCCTAATTCTGCATTCAGGTGCGCTTTAACTTCGAGGATATTACGTTTAATATCTGCGGGAAGACTGCCTCCATTTGTATCACACAAAACCAAGAAACTCGCTCCTGCATCCTCTGCTGCCTTTAGTGTCTTTAAAGCATAATCGGGATTATCGCGATAGGCATCGAAGAAGTGTTCTGCATCGTAAAAGACGCGCAGGCCGTGCTTTACCAGGAAATTTACACTATCAAAAATCATCTTAAGATTCTCATCTTTTGTCGTGCGCAAAACTGATTCAACATGCAGCATCCAGGTCTTCCCAAAAATTATAGCAATCTTTGCCTGGCATTTTAATGTCGCCTTAAGGTTTCTATCCTGGCTTGGGGCTAAATTTGGCCGTCGGGTTGAAGCAAAAGCCACAAGTTTGCTTTTCTTGAATCTGGTCTTGGCGAGCTTAAGAAAGAGCTGCATATCCTTAGGATTTGAACCAGGCCAGCCTGCCTCAATATAATCTATACCCAATTCATCCAATCTCTTGCAAATGTAAATCTTATCCATCAATGAATAAGAGATACCTTCTGCCTGCGCCCCATCTCTCAAAGTAGTATCATACAATTTAATCCTTTTTTTCATAATCCTCTCTCCTTAGATAGGGGACGGTTCTCCTTAACTACTTGATTTACAAGAAGTTAAAATTAATTATTAATTTATTTTTATCTTGTTGTATTACAATAAGATAAGGAGAACCGTCCCCTCTATTTTTTCGTTCCTAAATCAAACCGTTTATGTATTGCCCTCAGTGCCTCTTTCAACTTATCTTTCTTGATAATGCAAGAGATACTAATATCAGAAGTAGAAATCATCTCAATATTTATACGCCTGCTTGCCAATGCCTCAAACATTTTGGCTGCAACGCCAGGATGCGTGCGCATCCCAACACCAACAACAGAAATCCGGCCAATATTGACATTAGAAAAAACAGCACCTGCGCCAATCGAACGGCTAATTGCCCGCACTATCTTTACGGTCCGCTGCACCATAGATTTTGGCACAGTAAAGGAGATGTCGGTAATTCTCTTTCTGCTAATATTTTGCACAATCATATCGACATTGATACCTTTTTCAGATAATGCCGTAAATATGCGTCCTGCTAATCCCGGCTTATCCGGCACATCACAAATGGTAATCTTTGCCTCCTTCTCATTGAAAGAAACCCCTCTTACCATAACCTCTTCCATATCCTTTTCCCTCCTCTTTATTATTGTCCCTCGTAAATCCTTAAAAATTGAGCGGACATGAATGATTACATTAAATTTCTTGGCCACTTCAAGAGAACGGTCCTGCATCACCTGAGCACCTAAAGAGGCCATCTCCAGCATCTCATCATAATCAATAACATCTATCTTACTTGCATTTGAGACAATGTGCGGGTCAGCAGTATATATTCCTTCGATATCAGAATAGATTTCACAATAGTTAATAGCGAGGGCCTTGGCTAAAGCCACAGCCGTTAAATCTGAACCACCGCGGCCCAAAGTAGTAATTTCTGAATCCTCGGTCCTTCCCTGAAAACCGGCAATGACAACAACCTTATTCTTCTTCAGCTGAGCGAGAATTCTCTCTGTCTCAATCTTGATTATACGTGCCTGGGTATGGCTTGTGTCAGTAATAATGCCGCCTTGCGCTCCAGTAAAAGATACTGCATCCACTCCCTGTCGTTGCAGTGCCAAAGCCATCAGTGCACAGGAAATCTGCTCACCCGTAGAAAGCAGCATGTCTATCTCGCGCTCGCAAGGCCGGGGATTAATCTTATGAGCAAGACGGAGTAACTCGTCTGTTGTATCACCCGAAGCAGAAACAACAACGACGATCTTATAGCCTTTGTTTTTATAGCCCAAAACTATCTGCGCAGCCATTTTCCTGCGCCGGGCATTAGCAACTGATGTCCCGCCAAATTTTAAGACGATAAGTTTCTTTGCCATCTTTTCAAAACCCCCGACCTTGCTATTTCATAGATCATTACGCTAGCCAATCCAAATAACAAAACAACAGTCGCAAAAAGCAAAATATTTCTTTCCTGAAAATACCTTATCCCCTGCCCGATCAGTGCAGCAAATGTAATCAGGAGCATAATCATCGCCGGGATAATAACAATTAAGGTTGGCTTTCCGTGCAGAAACAGCCAGCAGACAAGCGTGACTAACGCAAGAGCAGCAACCAATTGATTTGCTGTGCCAAACATAATCCAGATTCTGCTTACCTCGCCGCTAAATGCCAATAAGGCTGCTGCTGCAATAACTAAGAGTGAGTTCAGATAATGATTTTTTATGCCGAAGAGTTCCCTGCTTAAATAGCGGGCAATGCGCGCTGCTGAATCCAATGTCGTAAGAATAAAGGCATTTAAAATAAAAACAGCGACAAAAAGACCTGCCCCGGGCATAAAAGAGGAGGTAATTATCCCATAACCTTGCGCAAAAATCCCAATCGGGTCTTTTATATTAAGGGTGGCGCCTTTACTCATTACAGCAGTAACAGCAATCAAGGCCAAAGTAGCCAATACTCCTTCTGTAACCATTGCACCGTATCCAACCCTTTTTGCATAGCGTTCATTAGGTAATTGCTTTGAAGTTGTGCCGCTTGAGACGAGGCTGTGAAATCCAGAAATTGCACCACAGGCAATCGTTACGCAAAGCATTGGCCAAAGGCTTCCCTCGGGGCTCTTCCATTGCACAAAAATGGGCGCACTAATCGATATAGGCTTGATCAGCAAGCCCAACAAACCAGCAATTAAACTGAAAAATAATAAAAAGCTACTCAGGTAATCACGCGGCTGCAAAAGTATATTTACAGGCAAAATAGAAGCAAAGTAGGTGTAAATAAATAAAACCGAAAGCCAAATAACCAAACCATATCTTCCTAAATTAATCGGCAAAAATATGCCCCCGATAATTAAACCGGCCAAAAGCAAAAGCCCAAAGAGTGTCGAAAAAATTGAATTTAGCTTTGTGCGATACAAAAGAAAACCAAGAAGTATTGCCACAGGAATCAAACCAAGGGAAGGAAGAACAATCCTCGCCTCCTTGACAAAGGTCTGTGCACAAAGGCGCGCAAATACAGCAACAACAAGAACAAGGCTAAGAAGAACAAACCAGGAAAACAATATCCTTGCACGACGAGAAATCGATTTTTCGCAAATCTGGGCGATTGATCCCCCCTCTTCCCTTACTGAGGTAATCAGGGTGCCAAAATCATGCACCCCACCCATAAAAATTGTTCCCAGAACAATCCAGATAATTGCCGGCCCCCATCCCCACAAGATACAGGCTAAAACCGGGCCAATAATTGGACCAGCGCCGGCAATGGAGGCAAAATGATGACCAAAAAGAACTACCCAGTTTTTTGCCGGAACAAAATCAATGCTGTCATAGTGAGCAATTGCCGGAGGCGAACGATGGGGGTCTATTTCCCATAATTTCTCTAATCGCCGTGCATAACAGCCTATCCCCCACCAGAATAATAATCCGACGACAATAATAATAAATAAAGAATTCATGACAAGAAAAACCTCATTAATTGCTCTCCGCTCTCAAAATAAAGCTTGGATTTCGCTGCCTCTTTTTCATTAAAACCCAACCTTCCTTCTCCATAGATATCCTTGCCAAAGATAACAAAAGGAACAGGTCTTGATGTATGGGTTTTCAAAGATAGAGGGGTATAATGATCGGGCAAAACCAGGATACGAAAATTTCTCCTGCGGCGAAAACTGGCCACAATCTTACCCACAATATAATAGTCAAAGCGCTCAATCGCCAGAATCTTTTCTCTTAAATCACCATTATGCCCTGCTTCATCTGGCGCTTCCACATGTAGAAAAACAAAATCCTCTTTTTTTAATGCATTTATTGCTGCCTGGGCTTTGCCTTTATAATTTGTATCATAATAGCCGGTTGCACCAACAACATTAATTGGCTCTAAACCCAGAATTTTACCGAGGCCTTTAATCAAATCCACAGCAGAGATTACATTACCCTTAAGCCCATATTTTTCTTTAAATGAGGGAAGATTGGGTCTCTTTCCCTGACCCCATAACCAAATCATATCAGCAGGATTTTCTTTTAAGTCTAAGCGCACTAAATTCACCTCGTGACCACAAAGGAGCTTTTGGGATTCTTGCATAAGGGAAATAATATAATTTACTCCTTTTCCGCGCGGCAAATATTGCTCGAATTTTTTTCCAAGAATATCATGCGGAGGAAAACACTTGATATTAATTAATTCTGGGTTAGCATTCTTGAGTATCATAAGATTGCGGTAGCTTACGCCTGCATAGAAACGAAGCTCTTCTGTAGCCAGCTTCTGATTGAGGTATTTAATCAAGGTACTTGCTTCTTTGGTCGTAATATGCCCGGCGCTATAATCAACAAGCATTCTATTATTTAAACTAACAAAGTTACAACGAAAGGCAATATCACCCTCCTCTAAATCAAGACCAAGATTAACGGCCTCTATCGGACCTCGGCCTGTATAATAAACCTTGGGATTATAACCCAAAATAGACATATTCGCCACATCAGAGGCTGGACTCATCCCCTCTGGCACAGACCTCAGGCGGCCAACCTGGCCACACTTAGCAAGAAAGTCCATATTCGGGGTGTCTGCTGCTTCAAGAGGACTCTTTCCATTTAACTGAGCAAGAGGATAATCAGCCATTCCATCTGGAACTAAGATAATGTATTTCATCGTACTGTCCCTAAAATTTTAATTAGTTTTTTCGCTAATTCCTGCTTAGTCTTTATTGAAATTACATGCTTTTTATTAATAATAAAGGCGCGATACGGATTAAGGCAATTCGCCACAACCAACTCACAAGTAAACCCCGTTCGAAATAGCCCCGCTTTGGCGGGACGTGCTTTGTTATGAGACCTTTGTATTTCGAACGGGGTGAATGCCCCAGCCATTTTTTTTGCTCGCCGAAGAAGAACTTCATCACTTACCCTGGATTCTAACTTAAAGAGGACTAATTTTACCTCTGGGCAAAGACAACGAATATCTCTAATGATTTTTGGCCGAGGCACTAATTTTAGAGTATAGGCTTTGTCTGATTTAAGCTTTCCTTTTACTCTGTGCTGCACCTTAAAATCAGAAACTGCTGCAGAGTGAATAATTATATCATAGCGAGTAGCTTTTAACAATTCCCTTAGAATCTCCCTTAATTCATTAAAATATCGAAAGCGGCGTATCTTAATTGCCCGCCCCGTTAGAAGTCGAAGACTTTCTAATGGGGTCCGGTCAAAAAAGGGTATTTCTGTCGGGCCCAAAAGCAGGGTCACATGCGCACCCTGTCTTTTTGCCTCTTGGGCAATAAACATTCCGGTCTGGCCTGTAGCAATATTACTGATTAGCCTTACATCATCCAAGGCTTCCCATGTCGGTCCAGCGGTAATTAAGATTTTCTTACCTTTTAAACTCATTAATTTTTGTTAATATCCTATCTCCTTCAATACTGCTTTTAAATTAGCGGGAATAACCTTGGGTTTTTTAACTGAATCTATTGCTCGATCTGGATCTTTAAGACCATGTCCGGTTAACACGCACACAATTTGCACTTTGCGCTTTGCACTTTGCGCTTTGCACTTCTTAAAATACCCTTTCCTTGCTAATTTCAATAATCCTGCAACAGAGGCTGCTGAAGCAGGCTCAACAAAAACACCTTCGAATGAAGCAAGCAGCTTATATGCATCGAGAATCTGAGCATCAGAAACCATATCAATTAAGCCGCCTGATTCATCGCGCGCCCTTTCTGCTTTCTTCCAGCTTGCCGGATTGCCAATGCGAATTGCTGTAGCAATGGTTTTTGGGTTCTTTATTGGATATCCTCTGACAATTGGTGCAGAGCCTTGTGCTTGAAAACCCAACATCTTCGGAAGCCTTTCTATCTTTTTATTGCGCCTGTATTCTTGATAACCTTTCCAATAAGCCGTGATATTACCTGCATTTCCCACGGGCATTGTTTGAAAATCAGGAGCCCGGCCAAGAACATCACAAATCTCAAAGCTTGCTGTCTTTTGCCCTTCAATGCGATAAGGATTTATGGAATTAACCAGGGTTATGGGATGCCTTTTTGTAATCTCTCTTACTAAATTCAATGCATCATCAAAATTGCCCTTGACTGCCAAAACCTGCGCCCCATGAATTAGTGCTTGTGCTAATTTACCTAAGGCAATTGCCCCTTCGGGAATAAGTACAATGCACTTCATCTTTGCGCATGCGGCATAGGCTGCTGCTGAAGCTGATGTATTTCCTGTAGAGGCACAAATCACAGCGCTTACCTTTTTTTCTTTTGCTTTCGATACAGCCATTGTCATTCCCCTGTCTTTAAAAGAACCCGTTGGATTCAAACCCTCAAATTTTAAATAGACTTCAAAATTAGGGCCGATTAATTTTGAAAGATGACGGGCATAAATCAAGGGCGTGTTTCCCTCTTTTAAGGAAATCACAGGGGTTTTCTTTGTTACGGGAAGATACCGCTTATATCTTTCAATTACGCCATGATATTGCATAACATCCCTTCTTTTCTCTTTCACCTTTCACCTTTCACCTTTAACCTTTCACTTTTCGCTTTTCGCTTTCAACCTTACTAAGGTTCCTCAATCCTAATCGCCAGGGGCTTCTCATGAATTACAGGAAGCCCGGCAATCTTCTCTAAAGCAATCCTTAAGTCCTTTTCTTTAGCCTTATGAAGAATCATCACAATAGGCACAACATCTGCTCTTTTTCTTTGCTTTTGCGTTACTGAAGCAATACTAATCTTGTATTTTGCTAAGATTCCGGAGATGTTCGCCAAAACCCCGTGTTTGTCTTCTGCCAAAAAACGAATATAATAACGGCTTTCTGTTTCCTTAATATGACGCAGCCGTTTAACCGCTGTGTCTTCAACAACACAAACCCCTTTTCTAAAAAGTCCAGCTTGAATATTAAGGGCGGCACTGATCAAATCAGATATAACCGCAGAAGCTGCGGCATTCCTGCCTGCGCCTGGTCCATAAAAAAGGAGATCTCCGGCTAAATCAGAAGAGACATAAATGGCGTTATTAATCCCATCGACATTTGCTAAAGGGTGTGGGCTGGGCAAGAGTGCAGGATGAACACGCAATTCTAAATCTGCACCTTCCCTCTTTGCTACAGCTAATAGTTTTATCGTGAATCCTAATTCTCTTGCATAAACAATATCCAAAGCTAAAATCTCCGTAATTCCTTCAACAAACACGTCCTTTAAATTAAAAAATTTTCCAAAACAAAGATAAACAAGAAGAAGTAACTTATGAGCAGAATCAATCCCCTCAACGTCTAAATTCACATCCCGTTCGGCAAAGCCGCTTTTTTGTGTCTGGCGCAGGGCAGACTTAAATTCAATACCAAGATAAGACATCTGCGATAAAATAAAATTTGATGTTCCGTTAAGAATACCAAAGATACCATTGAATCTATCGGCAGATAGGCCCTCTTTTAAAGATTTTATAATCGGTATGCCTGCCCCCACTGAAGCCTCAAAATAAATAGACTTTCCTTTCTCTTTTGCCTTGTTAAATAAGTATTTCCCTTCTTCTGCAAGAAGCGCTTTATTCGCAGTAACGACAAACTTTCCTTTATCTATTGCCTCGCTAATATATTCTTTGGCTGGGTGTATTCCGCCAATTAACTCAATAACAATATCAATATTTGGGTCACGAAGAATCTCGTAAGGATTATCGTTCTTGTCACAAATCTTCTTTAAAACCAGATCACAGCCTGCCCTTTTCTTTAATAACGACCTTCTTTGCTTTAAAAGCTTTGCTGTTGCCTTTCCTACATTGCCATAACCCAATAGGCCTAAATATATTTTTTTCATCTTTGCTCTCCTTTAGAAAAGCTTTCAATTATATCTGTAAGAGAATTCCTGTCTTCATCGCTATATTTTGTAAAGACAATACGTAAGCAATAACCTACTCCCTCTTTCTTTGACTCAACGACATTACCTCTTATATTTATCTTTTTTGGTCCTTCAGCGTCTAAGGCCTGTATTTTTATATCTAACTCCTCACCTAAAGGAAACTCACTTTGTGTAAACGCGCATAATCCCGACTCACTTATATCCCTTATTGTTGCGGAAACCCAGGTAGCAGTTGAATCATAGGGCCTAAGAAGTGCATAAAAGGTTTTCTTTATACGTTTTTTCTTTCTTCGTTCCTGCTGTGCCATATTAATAACACCTGCCTCTTGAAATTATCGGGGAGATGGGACTCGAACCCATGACCTCGTGGTCCCAAACCACGCGCGCTAAACCAAACTGCGCTACTCCCCGGCAATAAAAATAAATCGTACCTTTTTTAAACATCTATGGAAATTTTATCGGGACGCTCTAAACCATCCGCCATTAAAGCGTTAGCGGATGCCCGCCAATTTTTGTGGCGGGCAAACTGCGCTACTCCCCGTTCCAAATTTTAGTAAAACTACCATAATACAAATAATTACTTATGCATATTATATATACTATATCTTAAAATAGATGCTCGTAAAAATTTGGAACGGGGCACGCCCCCTATTCCTAATCTTCAGTTTTTATCAGTTTGTCAAAATTTGCTCTTCTTAAGATACTGCCCAAGTAGAATATGTATCTTAGAAAGAGCGTGAAACCGATGACTTATCTTATGTTTAACGTCTGGGCCCAATTGTGCAAATGTCTTTTTGTAACGAGGAACAATAAATATTGGGTCATAACCAAAGCCGGAACTACCCTGCATCTTAAAGCCGATTAAACCCTGACAAGTACCCTCTACTACTCTGATTTTACCAGAAGTATCACATAAAGCTACTGCGCAGACGTAGCGCGCCTTTCTTTTTTTTAAAGGAGTGCTCTTGAGACTCTGCAATAATTTTAAATTATTCCTGCGGTCGCTCTTTTCCTTGCCAGAGAAGCGGGAAGAATATACGCCAGGCCTTGCGCCTAATGCACCGACCTCTAATCCTGAATCCTCACCCAAGGTTAATCTCTTACTAAATTGCGCAATTATCTTTGCTTTTTTTATGGCATTCTCCTTAAATGTCTTACCGTTTTCAATAATCCTTGGCGCATCGGGAAAATCCTTCAATGACCTAATTTGCAAAGGTAAATCTTTTAATATCTCCTTTATTTCTTTTAGCTTCTTTTTATTTTTAGTTGCAACAATCAATTCCATAAACACACACAATACAAACTATATAAACAGTATATCCTTTAGTAATTGTCGTTGTAGATTAATCAAATCTTCAATTCTTGCCTTTGCTAAATCAATAAGCATCTCCATCTCTTTTTTATTAAAGGTGCTTTTTTCACCGGTTCCCTGAATCTCCACAAACTCGCCCTTGCCGGTCATTACAACATTCATATCCACCTCGGCCGAAGAGTCTTCTTCATAAGTCAAATCAACAAAGACTCTCTTGTTGACTATACCGACACTAATGGCAGCAATAAAATCTTCTATTGGAATTTCGTAAATTATGCCCCTCGCCTTTAATTTGGACAAAGCATCAACTAAGGCAATGAATCCTCCGGTGATTGCTGCTGTGCGCGTTCCGCCATCTGCCTGAATTACATCGCAATCAATCCAGATTGTGCGCTCACCTAATCTCTCCATTAAGGTAATCGCGCGCAAAGACCTGCCAATCAACCTCTGTATTTCATGACTCCTGCCGGAATCTCTACTGCGAAAAATTCTTGTTTGACAAGAACGCGGGAGCATCCCATATTCAGCCGTTACCCAACCCCTGCCGCTGCCCCTTAAGAATTGTGGCACAGATTCTTCAAGAGATGCTGTGCAAATAACGCGCGTCTTACCTAATTCAATGAGACAGGAGCCTTCTGCCCAATCAATATAGTTACGCTTGATTTTCACTTCCCGAATCTGTGTCTCTTTTCTTCCGCCTAATCTCATCTCTACCTACACCTTCTCTCGTATATATCTTTTCCATGGGAATCTATTCCCACAATAAGAGGAAAATCTCTTACCTTAAGTTCATATATTGCCTCTGGTCCTAAATCCCCATAAGCAATTAATCTTTTTGCCATCACATACTGCGACAGCAATGCTGCACAGCCGGCATAGGTTAAAAAGTATACTGCCTCGTATCTTTTGCATGCCTCAATAACCTCCTCAGACCGGCGGCCTTTACCAATCATTGCCTTTAACCCAATTCTTAGTATTGCCGGACTAAATATATCCATACGCGAACTTGTTGTTGGCCCACAAGAACCAATGGGTTCTCCTTTTGGCGTAATGGTTGGGCCGCAATAATAGAAAACTTGTCCCTTTAAATCCAAAGGCAGCTTCTTTTTTTGATTTATTGCCCTCACTAATCTTTTATGCGCCTGGTCTCTGGCTGTATAAATAATTCCCGTCAATAATACTGTATTTCCTGCTTTTAATTTTGTAATTTGCTTACCATCTAAAGGTGTTTTTATCTTTTTCATCCAATCCAATATTCTAAACGCTATCCGCTATACGCTAATACAATTATAACACCCTCGTTGCCATTCTTAATGCGTGGCAGCTAAGATTTACAGCAATCGGCAGTCCTGCAATATGCGTCGGATAAGTTTCAATATTCACGGCCAATGCGCTGGTTCTGCCGCCTAAGCCCATTGGCCCGATGTTTAATTTGTTAATCTCAGATAATAATTCCTTTTCTAATTTATAAATTTTTGAATTTTGGTTTGTAGTTTTGATTTTTGTCCCGACGCCTTCAGTGTCGGGATGATTTTTGATTTTTTTTAGTAGTGCCTTCTTTGCCAAAAGGCAAGCATAATCAGCAGTCCCGCCAATGCCAATACCAACCACATAGGGCGGACATGCATCCGGGCCTGCTATTTTTACTGTCTCAAGAATAAAGTCTTTTATCTCTCTTTGGCTTGCTGTTGGATTGAACATCTTAAGCCTTGTTTTATTTTCACAACCAAACCCCTTTGGCAAAACCGTAATCTTGATTTTATCTCCCCTTACCAAATCAATGTGAATAATCGCCGGCTTCCATCCTGGTTTATTTCTTTTAAGCGGGTCGGAGACGATCGAATTCCTCAAAAAACCCTCTCGATACCCTAATTCAACACCTTTGTTCACTGCCCTTTTTAAATCACCCTCTATCTTTATTTTCTGACCAATATCCATATAGACAGTCGGAAAACCTGTGTCCTGACATATAGCTAAATTCTTTTCCCGGGAAACCTTGGCATTTTCAATAATTGCTTCTAAAATTCTTTTTGCTCTTAAGTTTTTCTCTTGATTATAGGCAAAATTCAATGCCTTTAAAATATCCTCTCGTAACCTTATATTTGCTTCAATACATAACCTTGCAACTATCTCTTTAATCTGCTCACTCTTCATCCAGCGCATAAAATCAATGGGGTCTTTTATATTCTACCCTGACCTCTGTCTTTATACCACCGCGTACGTTAAACTCCCCAACAACCCTTAGCCACCGTGGCGAACATGCCTTGACAATATCCTCCAGGATTTTGTTTACAACATGCTCGTGAAATATTCCGACATTGCGAAAAAAAAGTGTGTACATCTTAAATGACTTCAGTTCTAAACAGTATTTATGAGGACCGTACTCAACTCTAATTATGGCAAAATCAGGCAGACCGGTCTTAGGACAAATGCAAGTAAATTCGGGAATCTGCAAAAAAACAGTATATTCCTTATCCGGATATTTGTTTTTCCAAACATTAATTTTTGGCGTCTTTAAGCTGCGTATGTTCTCTTGTTGGTCTTCGTAGCTCCTTTTCATTTTCATTTAAATCCCCAGGCCTTGTGAATACGCGGAAGGGTACAGGCAAAGATTCCTTTCTCCTTTGACTTTCGCTTGAGTCTGGCCATTTTTAATCGTAGCTGGAAACTATCTTCGTAACTGTTCGGGTGCAAAATTAAAATGCTTATCGGGCTTGTCTTTTTTATTATCTCAACCCCTCTAATAAAATCCTCCTCGTTAGTTGAGTGACAAATTACAGTCTTCACAAAAACCTCTTTTGAAGAAGCAATCTCCAGAAACTGCTGGTGAAGATTCCAGAAATGAGATAATCCCGTAGAAGAGGGTAACTTAAAATCCATAGCAATAATATCTACATAATCAATCACCTCATTTAGGGCGTGCGGCAAAGTACCATTAGTCTCTAAATAAATAGTTCTTCCTTGTTCTTTGATTAAAGGCAATATCTCCTTTAGAAATGCCCTCTGAAGCAAAGGTTCTCCGCCTGTAAAAACAACAGAATGGAACTCATCCTCAAAAGATTCTATTTCTTTAACTACTTCCTCTGGTTCATATTCATTAAATGAATTTAATTTTGTATCGCAAAACCTGCAGTTTAAATTACATCCAAAAAAGCGCAGAAAAATCTGCCTTTCGCCTAAATATATCCCTTCTCCCTGAACAGTATGAAAAATCTCCGCTATCTTTCCCTTCATTTCTTATTTTATTAGCAAAGGGTCGGGAATTCCTGCTTCAGCAAATCCCTTTGCACGATACTGACAGCTATCACATCTTTCGCAAGGGTGCCTGCCGCCCTGGTAACAAGACCACGTTAATCTAAACGGAACATCTAATTGCGCACCCAAGCGAATAATCTGGGCTTTCGTTTTCTGAATTAAGGGAGTTTTTATCTTAATCTCTTGTTTCTCTACGCCTGTTTTTGTCCCCGCAGAGATTACCCTTCTAAATGCGCGATAAAACTCTTCTCGACAATCAGGATAATTAGAATAGTCTTGACTATGGACACCAATAAAAATGTCCCTTGCTCTAATTGCCTCGGCAAAAGATAAAGCAAAACTTAAAAAGATAATATTACGGCCGGGAATATAGGTACTGGGTATTGCTTTGACACCTTGACACCTTGGCACTTTGACACTTATAGGTATATTTATCTTCTTATCCAAAAGGCTTGAGCCTTTCCAAGGCAGACTAATTTTTAAAATCCGACTTAAGGATTTAGCCTTTTTAGCTAAGATTTTTGCGCACTCAATCTCTTTCTTGTGTCTCTGGCCATAATCAAAAAGTAAACAATAACATTTATATCCTTTACTTTTTGCCCAATAGAGAGTTACTGCTGAATCCAATCCTCCGGATAGCAAAATAATTGCTTTTTTATTCATAGTAAGTGGCGCAAGAATTGCTTGATTCCCAAACAGTTATTTTCCGTAGCTTGCAGCTCATGGCTTTTGAGTCGTAACTAAGTTTACCAAAGATATATCTGGCGATATTCTCTGAAGTAGGATTAAACTTTCTAAAGTAAGCCCTATTATTTAAGTGTTTGTGGTCTAAATTCTTGAGTAGTCTCGTTAGTTTTCCCCTCGCCTTTTTAAAATCCGCTACCATCCCTAATTTGTTTAAATCCTTGCGGACAAACACTGCTTCAATCTTCCAATTATGCCCATGCAAGTTTTCGCATTTGCCTTTATAGCCCCGCAGATTGTGCGCTGCGCTAAACTCCTCAATTACCTTTATTTCATACATCGCAAGATTCAAAACCTCAACACTTAACTGCTGTATGTTTTGCTTTTACCCCGTTCGAAGTCCCCGCCACGGAATTTGGCGGGGCAGTCGCCCCTGGCGCCTTATTTCGAACGGGGTTTAAGTGATACATATTTGCCGCTTTACGACCTAAAAAAACATAGGCTGAGTCCCTAAAACATTCGGGTTCATCCGTAACATAGAAACTCATTTTGCCTTTTCGTTTATTCTTAAGCCTTAATCCTTCATTATCTAAAATACCTTTTACCTCATTTACTACTTGCCTGGCTGAATCAATCAATTTAACCTTATCACCGAGGACCTTTTTAATTACTGGCTTAAGCAAGGGATAATGTGTGCAGCCTAAGATTAATACATCTACTTTTGTTTTTTTAAACGGTTTTAGGTATTGGTCTGCAATCTGCTCGGTCTCTTTAGTATTGAACCAATTCTCTTCAACCAAGGGAACAAATAAAGGACAAGCAAGGCTGATTACCTTAACAGAGGAATCGATACTCTTTATCTCTTTTTCATATGCCTTGCTTTTAATCGTGGAGCGTGTGCCAATCACGCCGATGCATTTTGTCCTTGTGGCGTAAACTGCTTCTTTTACGCCAGATGTAATTACACCAATAATCGGAATCCTAAAATAATGCCGGATAACTGGTAAAGCAAGACTAGAGGCAGTATTGCAGGCAACAATAATCAGCTTAATATTGAACTTAAGTAAAAATAAAATGTTTTCTAATGTAAAACGTGTAACAGTCTGGGTTGATTTTATGCCATATGGAAGACGAGCAGTATCTCCTAAATAAACAATGTCCTCATTGGGCAACTGCCGCATCAACTCCTTGACAACAGTAAGACCACCTATCCCTGAATCAAATACGCCAATAGCTTTCACAACACTCTTTTATACCAGAAATTAGCCCAAAAAGCAACAGAATTACGCTTGCTGGGGATGACCTACGCACAGATCTCCAAAAGTCTGAATATTGATGCAAAAACCGTCAGAAAGGCCTGCAGACACCTACGAGGTGGGACCGAAGGTCAAGGAGCGTTACATCTGGACCTAAGTCCGTATATTACACGAAACCAAAAAGGCCATTCTTATATATAATGGCCGAAAAATCTGGATTCCTAAATCGCAGATATATGGGATAAGATTGAGGAAGAATGTTTTTGAGATTTATGCGAAAGAATGTGTCATTGGATAATTAAGTATCGTGTCCCCGGAATTTGGAATTTGTCTTGTCATTGCCCGATCCCCTGATTAAATCAGAGGACATGTTTGATCTTTCAATCAAGTCGGAGGACGCAATCCAGAAACTATTCTATTGTCATTGCCCGACTTGCAGACTGTATTATAACTATTGTCATTGCCCGACTTGATCGGGCAATCCAGAAACGATCTCTTCATATAAATCTCGCCAGCTTGAATTCTTTTCCTCTATCAAATCCAGTTTCCATTTACGATTATATTTTTTAAGTCTCTTTTCACGCTTTATCGCATTTTCTGGATCATTATATATTTCGTAATATACTAATTTATCTATATTATATTTCTTTGTAAATCCTTCTACGAATTTCTTTTTATGTTCCCATAGACGTTTTATTAAATCAGATGTTATACCAATATATAAAGTCCCATTACGTTTATTTGCTAATATATAAACAAAGAAGATTCTTTCCACTTATTTTCTGGTTCCTCTGGTCAAGCCAGAGGACGACGTCTGCGAAAAT
>JADHWR010000023.1 GCA_016783355.1 Candidatus Omnitrophota bacterium
AATACAATGATAAGGTCTGGGATTTTGCTGCTGGACTCTTATTGGTTGAAGAGGCAGGAGGAAGAGCGACAGATTTCTCAGGTAAGGCGTGGAGCCTAAAGAGCAGGGGTTATATTGCTTCTAACCGAAGGATACACAAAAAGGTTTTAAGTTTGATAGGTTCTTGCGCAAGATGAGTAGAGACTATGGAGGAGAAAATTTTAAAGATAAAGAGATATCCAGATGCTGTATTGCGCAAGCGCTGTGTTAAGATTGAGAAAATTACCCCACAGGAATTAGCGCTTTTTAAGGATATGCTTTTTACGATGCGTGCATTTAAGGGCATTGGTTTAGCTGCCCCTCAGGTGGGTAAGGCCTGCCAGATTATTGTTGCCGATATCGGCGATGGCCCTATAAAATTAGCCAATCCAAGGGTTCTTAAGAAAAGGGGTGAAGATAGGATGGCTGAGGGCTGCTTAAGCATACCCAATGTTGATGTAACCATAAAAAGGTCTTTTGAGGTGTTAGTTGAGGGCTTAAATGAGAAAGGTGAGTTGGTTGAGGTGAAGGCAAAGGGCTTATTAGCTCGTGTGCTTTTGCATGAAATAGACCATTTAAGAGGAAGGCTGATTATTGATCACTTGGGTTTATTAGAAAAGATGAGATTTTTCAAGACAAATAGGAAAACGAGGAATTCGTTAATTCCTTCCCTCAACCTTCCAAAAATACCTTTCTATTAACTTAATCTGAAAATATGAAAACAGGTTAACAGCGTCAGTTTCTTAATGAAAAAGCGTGTTGCGATAGCTTTAAGTGGAGGAGTAGATTCTTCTGTTGCCGCTGCCTTATTAAAAAAGCAGGGTTTTGAGATTATCGGAATTACTATCTATTTTGGATATTTTTCAAGTAAGATAGTAAAGGAGGCGGCACAGATAGCCAGGCTTCTGGGACTGAAGCATCATGTTGTAGATTTTAGCAGTCTTTTAGAAGAAAAGGTAATCAATAATTTTTGCCAGGAATATCTTAAGGGAAGAACTCCTAACCCCTGTATCCGTTGTAATCAATATATAAAATTTGGCGCATTGCTGGCAAAGGCATACGCTTATGATTGTCAATTTCTGGCAACAGGCCACTATGTGCGTAAGATAAAGACAAGGCATGGGTTTTTACTGAAGAAAGGAAAGGATAAATTTAAAGACCAATCCTATTTCTTATATCGCCTCAAACAAGAACAGCTAAAACATCTTCTTTTTCCTTTGGGAGATTTGACCAAATTCAAGGTTAATAAAATTGCCGGTGATTTGGGACTCGGGATTGCAAAAAGAAAGGAAAGCCAGGAGATCTGTTTTTTATCAACCAGGCCTGCCTGCCGGACAGGCAGGAGTAATGAGTACCATAGATTTTTAAAGAGGAGAATTAGCGGCAAGCTCAGCCCTGGATTGATTGTAGATAAAAGAGGTAATGTCTTGGGTAAACAGGCCGGGGTCTGCTTTTATACTATTGGTCAGCGTCAAGGATTAAACTTAGCATTAGGTCACCGGGCTTATGTAATAAAGATAGATGCCTTAAAGAAGAGGATTATTGTGGGAAGGCGCAAGGACGCCTATGCTCAGGAGTTTATAGCCAGCCATCCAAGTTTTATTCTTTCATCGAAGAAGAGTGTTGTTTGTAAGGTAAAGATAAGGTATAATCAGAAAGAAAAAGAGGCTAAGATTCTGCCAGAAAGAGAGAGAGTGCGAGTTAGATTCAAGCAAGCACAGTTTGGGGTTACGCCGGGGCAGGCGGCAGTGTTTTACAATAACGATATTGTTATCGGCGGGGGTATAATTGAGAGAACAATCCAGGAATGAGAAGATTAAAGAGAAACTTGGCAGATTAAAAAAGGAACGCCAGGCAGTAATTTTGGCTCATAACTACCAGTTACCCGAAGTGCAGGAGGTCGCTGATTTTTGCGGAGATTCTCTGGAGCTGAGTAGAATCGCCGCAAGGACACAGGCGCGCATTATTGTTTTCTGCGGGGTGCATTTTATGGCGCAGACTGCTTCTATTCTTTCTCCAGAAAAGAGAGTGCTTATGCCTGATATTAATTCTGGTTGTCCGATGGCAGAGATGCTTTCTGCCGGGCAGCTACGAAGGCTAAAAAATAAGTATCCAGAGGCGGTTGTTGTAGCATATGTTAATACTACTGCCGAGGTAAAAGCCGAAGCAGATATATGTTGCACCTCAAGCAATGCTGTAGAGGTTGTCAGTAGCCTAAGAAATAAAGAGGAAGTTATCTTTGTGCCGGATAAATATCTGGCTGATTTCGTATCTCAGAAGACCAAAAGGAAACTGATTATTTGGGAGGGGTTTTGTCCCGCACATATTAAAATTCTGGCAGAAGACTTAGAAAGAGAAAAGAGATTGCATCCGAATGCAGCCGTAGTCCTGCATCCTGAGTGTATGCCAGAAGCGATTGCGCTTTCTGATGCTGTTCATTCTACAAGTAATATGTGTCGTTATGTTAAAACAAACTCTGCCAGGGAATTTATTGTTGGCACAGAAGTAGGTATAATTTACCGCCTCAAAAGAGACAATCCTGATAAAGAATTTTATCCAGCAGCCCCTGGGGCAATCTGCCCGGATATGAAGCGTATAACAGTTGAGAAAATTCTTCACTCGTTAGAAGAATTAAAATTTGAGATAAAGGTTCCTGCTCGTATTCGTAATCAGGCAAAAAAGGCGATAGATAGAATGCTTACCATTTAAGGTCAAATGAGGAGACAATGAAAATAGCTGATGATATAACAAAATTAGTGGGGAATACCCCGTTAGTGCGGTTAAATAAAGTAACGGCCGGATTAGAAACAAGTGTAGTGGCAAAGCTTGAATCATTTAATCCATTATCCAGCGTAAAGGACAGAATCGGCGTTTCTATGATTGAGGATGCCGAGAGACAAGGATTAGTTAAGAGAGGTACCACAATTATTGAAGCAACCAGTGGTAACACAGGGATTGCCCTTGCCTTTGTCTGTGCTGCCAAAGGCTATCGTTTAATTTTAACAATGCCAGATACGATGTCCATTGAACGCAGACAATTACTTTCTTTATTTGGGGCAGAGGTTGTCTTAACTCCTGGGAAGCAAGGAATGGCAGGCGCATTGAAAAAGGCACAAGAACTTCTTAGGAATACCCCAAATTCCTTTATGCTTCAGCAATTTAACAATCCCGCTAATCCAGGAATCCATCGAGAGACAACAGCCGAGGAGATATGGCACGATACAGATGGAAGGGTTGATATCTTGATTAGTGGTGTTGGCACAGGCGGAACAATCACCGGAGTTACTGAATTCATTAAAGAAAGAAAGCCAAACTTTAAAGCCATTGCTGTTGAGCCTGTTCGTTCTCCTGTTCTTTCTGGAGGAAAACCTGGTTTGCATAAGATTCAAGGTATTGGTGCAGGATTTATGCCTATGGTTTTAAAGAAGGAATTGATTGATGAGATAATTCAGGTTACCAGTGAGGAAGCACTAAGGTTTACAAAGAGACTCGCACAAGAGGAAGGGATATTAGCTGGTATTTCCTCTGGTGCAGCCTGCGCAGCAGCGGTCGATGTAGCAAAGAGAAAAGAAAATCACGCTAAGCTTATCGTGGTTATTTTTCCTGATACAGGAGCACGTTATTTATCTACCCTGCTTGAAAAATAGCCTGGCCGATTCTGACCATATTACTTCCTTCTTCAATTGCAACTCTGAAAGTGTTCGTCATTCCCATAGAAAGAATTCGGGGCACAACATTAGGCAGGGATAGAGAGTTTAGTTCTTCAAATACCCTTTTTGTCTTGATAAAATAAGAACGTGCTTTCTCTGGATTTCCAAAGCGAGGCCCCATTGTCATTATTCCCATAATCTTAAGAAAGGGCAAAGTTGAGATTTCTTTGATAAAGTCAAGCGCCTCTTCAGGTATCAGTCCTGTTTTTTGTGCTTCTCTTGCGCTATTTATTTCAACTAACACAGGCATCAGCTTTTTTATCTCTGAGCATCTTTTATTAATTTCTTGCGCGATTCTCAGTGAATCAACAGTCTGAATCATATCAAATATTTCAACTGCCTGCTTTACTTTATTTCTCTGGAGATGCCCAATCATATGCCACTTGAGGGCTTTTGCTTTTTTACCCAATGCATTATATAGCTCCTGTGTCTCCTGGAGGTAGTTTTCTCCAATAATTTGCGCACCAGCATTAATTACTTCCTCTATTTCTTTTACTAATCTTTGTTTTGCTGCGACGACCAAATCTACATATTCAGGAATAGAATTTCTTAATCGTTGATAATTTTCAAAGATCACGTCCTTCATCCCGTTAGAAACCCCTCTATTTTATAATAATATATCAGTCCCATTAAAAATAAGTTTTCTCGCGAATTCAGACGGCACTATTTTATCGTTACTGTTTCTAACGGGATTCATCGAATTTCTCAGGTAAGATATAATCTGCGTACCTATCTTTTGCTTTAGTTAGTCTTTCTTTTTCTTCCTCTAATACCTTAAAGACGACTTGTGGTGTTTTGGGGATTTTCTGGTAAACTTTAATTATCCTGCATATCTTGGCGATGAACTTATCTACTCTTAAGGCAAACTGCCTGTTGTAATCATCCTCACTGTAATGCCTTGCTTGAATTTGCTTAAAGAGTTCTTTTAAATCCTTATATCTGGGGATGTAACCAATCGGAGTTTTCAGTGCTCCTACTTCTTTATGCACACGCAGCTCCATCCATTTAAGCCAGATGGCTTTGTCTGTTTTACTATTGAGAAATTTGCCATCCTCACCCTTTAGGAAATAATTAACACCAAAGATAGATGGACAGGGTTTTAAGTCTTGGCTAAAATTTAGATTGTTTTCTATATATTTTCCTAAAGGAATCGAAATAAAATCCAGGTTGGACATCGGATTGAATTTGGGGACACTTTCCTTGCCTAAGGTTGCGGCTGTGGTTTCTGACTCTAAAGCACCGGCAATCGTAATTATACCATGGCTCCAGTTGAAAGATTCTCTTAGCGGAGGCCAGGCATCAGAGTCCCTGCCTCCGTAAATTAGGCCTTTGACCACAACACCATTAGGGTCGTTGAGTTTTGGGTCAGCATTCTCAAGAGCGTTAAGGCTTACTGTAAAGCGGGCATTTTTATGGGAAGGCAGAATTTCTCGATTTTGCACATCCTTCTTGCCTGGCCACCATTCTCCGGAATAATTGATTCCCCCTTGAGGTACATCTTTCTCCTTGTCAATCCAATAGACATCTTTATTTTGCGTAAGCAATAATACATTGGAGAATATAATCTCATGAGGTTGGCTCAATACCTTCCAGATTATCGGGTCATCGCCAGGGTTAATACCCACGATTATCCCAAATACCCCTTTTTCTGGATTGACGGCACGAACATCCCCATCTTTCTTTCTAAGATAGGCGATGTCATCGCCAATGATGCTTTCATTCGGTATCATAGAAGTAGATGTCTTTCCGCAAAGAGAAGGGAAGGCTCCTGTAAAATAGGTAATCCTATTCTTTGACCCCTGGATTCCCATAATGAACATATGCTCTGTTAACCAGCCCTCGAGGGAGGCACGATGTATTGCTAAGCGCATCGCCAATTTCTTCAGGCCGATAGTGTTGCCGCCATATTGGGTATTCATACTATAAACGATACTTTCTTGCGTATCAATATAGATTCTGCGCTGGGAAATATTTTTACTATTTTGCCTCTCATCTAATTGGCCCTGGCTGTGCACAAACTTAAAAAAGCCTGTATTTTTTTCTCCTAATCTTCTGAATTCCTCATATCCTGGCCGGTAAAGGATTGTTTCTGAGTGGGCGACATAGCTTGAATCAGTAAGTTGAACAGAAGGTATAGAGAACTCAGACTTAATCGGCCCCAAGGAGAAAAACAACACATACAATGTGTGTCCCTGCATTATGTTTTTCATAATCTGCCTAATTTCAAGAAGCGCTTTAGCCTTGTCTGTTGTATTTATGCAGGGACCTAAATCATCACCCTTGGGTATGAGAAGTTTTGTGTTTTCTTTATCCCGAGCCTGGTCATTATAGCCATCAAAATGGACACTATGGCCTCTGATAGCAAGTTCTTTTTCTTCGCCGCATCTTAGCGCTTCATCCCGGATATATTGAAGGTCCTCTTTAGAATCAGTTACAATAAAAAGACGCTCAGGATTAAGGAGCTCTACATATGTGGCAATGAACTGATAGAGTTTGGGATTATTTATCCTGGCAAGTTTTTGAAAATTAACCTTATCAAGTCTGGTTTTAAGTATTTCGATTTCGCTATTCATAATCATCATTGCTCGGTTCATATTATATATAAATAAGGAAATATTACAAGAGGTAAATAGGGGACGAGAATCGTCCCCTTCAAGAAAACGACCTCGAAAACATGCTTGACAGAGGTCAATAATACTACTAAAATTTCAACAGTAAAATTTTTCTAAGACAAAATCATAATTAAAGAAAGACTCTCTATGAGTTTAAAGAAGGAAAGGCAAGAGATAATTTACTGGGCGCACCTTCTCAATCAAAAGGGATTTGTTAGCGGAAGGAGCGGGAATATTTCAAAAAGGCTCGCCCCCCATAGAATTCTTATTACTTCTCACAACAGTTTCCTGGGGTACTTAGAAGAAAAAGAAATCCTTTTGCTTGATTTAAAAGGCAAGGTTTTAGAAGGAAATTTAAAGCCAACAAGTGAGAAGAAGTTACATTTACGTATCCATAAAAAATTTCCAGACCACAAGGTTATCATCCATGCCCATTCTCCTTATACAGTTACCCTTTTTCATTATTTTAAAAAGTTAGATAAATTTTGTTTTGAGGCAAAATTTTATTTGGGAAAGATTGAGGTTTTAACTCAAAGTACACCTACCGTAATAGAGATTGAGCCTGTATTGAAAGCATTGGAGAAGAATAATATTGTTGTTTTAAAAGACCATGGCGTGGTATCCGTGGGAGATAATTTTAAAGAGGCATTTTCTTTGATAGAATTACTTGAAGAGCAGGCAAAGATTAATTTGATGCTAAGAGGAAGGATTTTTCTATGGAAAGATTTGATGTGATTGTTGTTGGAGCTGGTCATGCCGGGATTGAGGCAGCATTGGCTGCAGCGCGGATGGGCTGCCATGTTGCTTTAATTACTCTACGCACAGATACAATTGGATTGATGTCTTGCAATCCTGCTATTGGCGGCATAGGTAAAAGTCAACTGGTAAAGGAAATTGATGCACTCGGCGGCCAGATGGCGAAGAGCGCAGATGCCTGCGCAGTTCAATACCGTCTTCTTAATGCCTCCAAGGGGCCGGCTGTACAGTCAACCCGCACCCAGATTGACCGTCGTCTATATCAAAGGTATATGCAAGAAATAGTGGCAACCCAGGAGAATCTCCTTATTAAAGAAAAAGAGGTAATCAGTTTGATTGTGGCAGACAATCAGGTTTTGGGCATTGAGACTACTGAGGAGGCTCTCTATTCGAAATGCGTCGTCATTACAACCGGCACCTTTCTCAATGGAGTAATCCATCTTGGAACAGAAGAATATCGAGCAGGAAGAAGGAATGAGCCAGCAAGTATTAAGTTGTCCATAAATCTTAAAGATATTGGCTTTGAACTTGGCCGATTAAAAACATGCACGCCTCCTCGTTTAGATGGTAAGACGATTGATTTTTCCCGAATGAGGCTGCAGTCAGCTGATTTGAATACCAAACCTTTTTCATTTTCTAATACAAAGATTTCTCTTCCTCAACTACCTTGTTACCTTACCTATACGAACCAAAGAACACACGAGATTATTCGCTCAACTTTAGAAGATAAGGAATTACTTTATATTATTAGCCAGGGAATAAGCCCCCGTTACTGCCCATCGATTGAGGAGAAGATAATGCGCTTTCCGGAAAAAGAAAGGCATCAGCTTTTTATTGAACCAGAGGGCCTGGATACAGATGAGTATTATGCCAATGGCCTTTTTACCTTTTTACCTCTCAAGGCTCAGGAGGAGATTTTAGCGACAATCCCTGGATTAGAAAATGCCCAGATAACCAATCCGGGCTATGGTATTGAATATAGCTTTGTCTTACCCACACAACTGCTTCTCAGTCTCCAGGCAAAGAGAATCAGGAATCTGTTTTTTGCTGGCCAAATCAATGGAACTACAGGCTATGAAGAGGCAGCAGCACAAGGTTTAATTGCCGGAATAAATGCCGCATTGATGGCGAACAAAAAGAACGCTTTAGTCTTAGATAGGTCAACGAGTTATATTGGTGTTTTGATTGATGATTTAGTTACTAAGGGAACGAATGAGCCATATCGCATGTTTACATCACGCGTTGAGTATCGGTTGATTCTTCGCGAAGATAATGCTGATTTGCGTCTCGGTAAGATTGGATATGAGCTGGGGCTATTAAATAGGAAGGAATATGAGAGGATTCTAAAGAAGGAAAAAGACATTGAATCCGGCATAAGGTATCTTAAGGAAACCAACATCTGTAAAGATAAAAAAAGATTGAGCCTCTATCAATTCCTTAAGCGGCCAGAGACAAAGATTAAGGATATATCTTTGAAGGGAAGCGAAGATGTTCTACGTGGAATTGAAATTGAGGTAAAGTATTCTGGTTTTATCCGTAGACAACTTGTTGAGGTTGAGCACTTCAGGAATTTGGAAAAGATCAAGATATCGAAAGATTACGATTACAGTAAAATTCCCGGCCTTTCTTCAGAGATAAAAGAGAAACTTTCCGAATTTAAACCGGTAAACTTAGGCCAAGCAAGCAGAATTTCAGGGATAACGCCTGCAGCAATTTCCTTGTTAATGATATGGTTAAGGAAGCCTTCCTCTATTCCAGAATTCCACAGGTAATTACAAAAATAAAAAATTAACTTGCCCTTGACAAATTTGTGATGAATGGTATATTTATATTGTGAATGAAAATTCATTATTTGAGTATTAGTTCAAAAAAGGGGTAAGCAAAAGAAGCAAGCAAAAGAAGCAGGCAAAATGCACACATTAGACAGAAAGCAGAGAGATAAGCAGTTACGCAAAACAGATATCCTCAAGGCGGCAGAACATGTTTTTGCAACGAAAGGTTACCACAAGACGACAATGGCCGATATTGCCATAGAGGCTCAATATGCAGTAGGAACTATTTATTTATATTTTAAAGACAAGCAGTCGCTTTATTTAAGTCTGATTGAAAAGAAATTAGGCAGTTTGACTTCGGGGATAAAAGAGAAGGTAGCTCGGGTTAAAGGTGCCAAGGAAAAAATTAAGGTTCTGGTTAAAGAGCAACTTGTATATTTTGAAGAAAACGAAGACTTTTTCCGTATCTATTTTTCTGAAAGAGGAGGATTGCGCTGGACTATAAGGGACAAGATTTCAAGGCCGGCAGTAGAGAAGTTTATGAGATATCTTGATTATATTGGGTACTTAATTCAACAAGCACAAAGAGAAGGCACGATAAAAAAGGAACTTCATCCCAAAAGGACAGCTTATTTATTGGCGAGTATGATGAATGCCACTATCTTGCCTTGGCTAAGGGGCGATTCCTTAGAGAAAGAAAGGTTGAGGGATTTATCTGATTTTGTGCTTGGCATATTCTATGGAGGAGTAGGAACGAGATGAAGAAATCCCAAATTGATTGTTTTGGTCATTGTAATTTTGGTAATTGGGTATTGTTTGTAATTTGGTGCTTGGTGCTTGGAATTTCTTTTACATTTAGAGGCGAAAGTTTTGCTATGGGAAGACGACCATCAGAGATAAAGAAACAAGGAATCGATAAGGAAGCTTTCATAGAATCAGCAAGGACAGAGCAGGTTTTAAGGATTGGGCTTCTGGATTGTATCACCTTTGCCTTAAAGAATAATTCTGAAATCCTTATAAAACGCATTGAGCCCAAACTTAAAGAGGGGGATATAAAAATAGCAAAGGCAGATTTTGAACCCACATTTAGCGCTGATTGGATACTGCGCGACAATACCAAGAAATCTACCAGCACTGCCCCTCCGGAGATTTTGGAAATAGAGGACACAGATTTTAATGCAGGTCTCTCCGGCAAACTAATCACGGGCACAGAATATGATATAGATTTCCTCAATCAGAAATATAAGAGTAATGCAACAACACAAAAGATGAATCCTTATTATACGAGTGAACCAAAGATTACCATCACCCAGCCTCTCTTTCGAGATTTTGGAATATTTATAAACCGTGCTGATATTATTATTGCCCGGAATAATAAGGGAGAAAGCGAGGAGGTTTTTAAAGATACGGTAATGGAGGTTATCACGAAAACAAAGATTGCTTACTATAATTACATTTATTATCTTGAGAATTATTCTATCGCTAAATTATCTTTAAAGCGCGCGCAGGATCTATTAGAAATAAACAAAGCCCGCTATGCCAAGGGATTACTTAGCTCCGTAGATTTATTAGAGACCGAGACTGCTGCAGCCAGACGGGAAAAGGTATTAATCTCTGCTGAGTCAAATCTAAAGAAGGCAGAGGATGATTTGAAGCTGATTACTAATCTCGTTGATAACCCACGGTTTTGGAATGCTAAGTTAGAATTAATCGATAGACCAAAATTTGATATGCAAGAGCTTGATTTGGTGGAGAGCTTAGAGAATGCCTTTGAATTGCGACCTGATTATCAGGCGCAGAAATTAGACTTAAAGAATCGTGACATTAAAATAAAGGTCGCCAAAAATGCCCTTTTCCCCACGTTAGACCTAACCGGCAGTTTCGGATTAAATGGTTTAGGCAAGGATTATGAGCAATGTATAGATAAGATAAACGAAGATTATAAGGATTGGAGCATCGGTCTTAAATTTAGCCTGCCCTGGGGTGGAGGCGAGCGTGCCAAATATAACCAGAGAAAATTAGAGAAGGCTCAGGCCTTGATTGCTTTTAAAAGACTGGAGCAGGATATTGTATTAGAAATAAGAGATAAAGTAAGAGAAGTGGATATTCAATATCGTCAGGTTGAAGCATCAAGAGTGGCAAAAGAAAAAGAGACAGAAAACTACAGAGCGCAAGAAGAGCGCTATGCCGCAGGAGAAGTGAACACTCATGATATGCTGGACTATCAAGATAAGCTTGCCCAGGCAGAGCTTGATTATATAAAGAGCTTGATTGATTATAATATCGCTGTTATTACCTTGGAGAAAGGCGAAGGATTGACGTTGGTTAAAAATGATATAATTTTGGAGGAATGATATGGGAAAATCACAAATCACAAATCACAAATGCCAAACAAATTGCAATAATCAAAATTCCAATGACCGAAACAAAAAAAGTGTTTGTAATTTGGTGCTTGGTGCTTGGAATTTATTTGTAATTTGGTGCTTGGTGCTTGGAATTTTTTTAATGGGTTGTGGCAGGAAAGTGTCTGAAGAAGTAGAGAATATACCAGTGAGCGTCGTGAAGGTAGAAAAAGATACATTAAAAGAAACACTTTTTTATGTGGGTGACATAAAGGCTAAAGATGAAGCAATTATTTATCCTAGAGTAACAGGCAAAATTATAGAAAAGCGAGCTGGCGAAGGGGATTCGGTGAAGAAAGGCGATGCTCTTGTTTATATTGACCGGGATGAAGTAGGATTTCAATTCCAGGAGGCTCCGGTAGAATCACCAATTGATGGTATAGTGGGCAGGATTTATGTTGACGTGGGCACAAGAGTTTTGCCTCAAACACCCATAGGATTAGTGGTTAACATGGATGTAGTAAAAGTAAGAGTTGATGTTGTAGAAAGGGATTTGCCGAAGATTAGGAAAGGTCAGGTAGCTCGGGTTTTAGTAGATGCTTATTCAGATGAAATCTTTGAAGGAACAGT
Source organism: Candidatus Omnitrophota bacterium (assembly GCA_016783355.1). Lineage (GTDB taxonomy): Bacteria > Omnitrophota > Gorgyraeia > Gygaellales > JAHJCI01 > BS750-G32. The sequence continues at coordinate 11,841 of JADHWR010000023.1, forward strand.
AGAAAGAGTAAGTCCGGTTGTAGATTTAATCTCTCGCACAGCCTTAGTTGAAATAAAAATTCTTAATTATGACCGTCGACTTAAACCAGGGATGTTTGCCAGAATTAAAATCTTGATCAGAGAGAAAGAAGACGTCTTAATTATTCCAAAAGATGCAATATTAAAGGAAGATAGCTCAAATTATGTTTTTGTTGTTAAGGATAACAAGGCTCATAGGCAAAAGATAGAAACAGGTCTTCATGAAAATAGCAAATTTGAAGTAATAAACGGCCTTAAGGAAGGTGAGTTTGTCGTGACAATGGGTAACACCCGCCTTAAAAAGGGTGATATGGTTGAGATTATAGAAAGATGACAGAAACCAAAGCACAGAACCAGATTTAAACATTTTTCTGATTACTGTAAACTGTTATCTGGTTACTGACCGAGTGAAACGAGGTTAAAATGAGGCTTCCCCAGTTCGGAGTAAAATATCCTGTAACCACGACAATGATCTTCGCAGCGATGATCATTCTGGGTTTTGTTTCCTTGTATAGACTTGGCCTTGACCTTATGCCAGATATAGAAATACCAACAATTGCTGTTTTAACTATATATGAAGGTGCAGGCTCTGAGGAAGTAGAGTCCAAAATAACTAAAATTTTGGAGGATAGGCTTGCTACGGTTAAAAATTTAGATAAGATTGAATCTAGTTCCGAAGAAGGTATCTCAGCCATAATGCTTAAGTTTGACTGGGGAACAAACTTAGATGAAGTAGCCAATGATGTAAGGGATATGGTGGGTTTATCAGAGCAATATTTACCCGAGGATGTGGATAGGCCTACGATATTAAAATTTGACCTTTCGATGATGCCCATTCTTGTTTTAGCAGTCACTGCTGATGAAAGCTATCCTATACTTTATGATTTAATTGATGACAGAATCTGCGATCCCCTAAAAACTGTTCCCGGCGTTGCAGCATCTGTTATAAGGGGTGGCCTGGAAAGACAGATTTTAGTAGACTTAGACCGTTCTCGCTTAGAAGCCTACCATTTGTCGGTAAATCAGGTTATAAATGCTCTAAGAAAAGAAAACCTGGATATCCCCGGAGGGCATATAAAGACAGGACTTAAGGATTATCTTATTCGCACTCCAGAAGAGGTGGAAATAGACGAGATAGGAAAGATAGTTTTGACTACCACTAAAGATGGTGCCACTGTTTATATTAAGGATGTTGCAAAAGTTCGCGATGCCTTTAAAGAAAAGACTCAAGAGGTCGAGGTAAATAAGAAGACCGGCCTTATTGTTATGGTTCAGAAACAATCAGGAGCAAATACAGTTCAGGTTGCAGAAAGAGTGCTTAAGAAGTTAGAGGAGTTAAAGAAGAATTTGCCTTCTGATGTAAATATTGTTGTAGCCAGGGATTTTTCTGACTTTATTAAAAGCTCCATTAGCAATTTAAGGAATGCGTTATATCTGGGTGGAATTTTGGTTATCTTAATTATATTTTTCTTCCTGCGTAACTTAAAAGCAGGTCTTGTTGTTGCCTGCTCCATTCCTACATCATTAATAATTGCTTTTTTCCTTCTTTTTATGGGAGGCTATACCTTAAATATCCTTTCAGTCTCAAGCCTGGCTATTGCGATGGGTATGGTGGTGGATGCAGCGATTGTTGTCTTGGATAATATCTATCGTCACCAAGAAAAGGGAGAGAGAGCTCAAGAGGCAGCAATTTGTGGGGCTTCTGAGGTAGGCAAAGCAATTACTGCCTCAACCCTGACAACTTGTGCTATATTTGTTCCCATTGTCTTTGTGGGTGGAATTACAGGTATTATGTTTCGTGAGATGGCCTTTGTGATATGCCTGACCCTTCTAGCCTCTCTTTTTACAGCATTGACCCTCATACCTATGTTGAGTGCAAAATTCTTACGTTTAAAGAAGGGGGAAGATAAAAAGAAAAGATTGGTTAATAAATTTTATGCTCAAAGCGAACTGTGGCTTAAAAAATTAGATTCAACTTATAGAAATCTCTTAGATTGGGCTCTTTCTCATAGAAAGAGTGTAATCACAGGAGGAATTTTAATATTTGTATTTAGCCTGCTGCTGTTGCCTTTACTGGGCACAAGGTTTATGCCCGAGGTTGACTCCAATATGTTCCGGGGTACAGTCGAGCTTCCAGTAGGCACAAGACTTGAAGAGACAGGCAAGATAATGAAATCCATAGAAGATGTAATTACAAAAGAAGTTCCAGAAAAGACAGTGATGTTTGCAAGGTGGGGATACGGTGGTGGTGGCGCTAGCAGAATGATAGGAGGAGATGAGGGCTCAAATATTGGTAGTTTTGGCGTACGGCTTATTCCTAAGGAACAGCGGGAAAGATTAGCTATCAGGATTGTTGATGAATTAAGGCCGCTTACGAAGAAATATCCTGGCGCAGAAGTCAGGTTTAACACTGAAGACCCTTTAGCGGGCCTGCTTTTTGCAGGAGGTAAACCCTTTGTTATCGAAATATACGGACATGACTTAGATAAAGGGATGGTTTTAGCTAAGGAGATACGAGATGAATTAAGAAAGATAAGAGGCATAGTGGATGTTGATATCTCAAGAAAGATGGGTAAACCGGAATTGCAGATAGGGGTAGATAGAGATAAGGCATCTCATTTGGGCTTGAATGTCTCTGATATCGGAAATACGATTCAGGTCTTCTTCAGCGGGAAGGAAGCAACCAAATACAGAGAAAAAGGCAAAGAATATGATATTTTTGTTAGGCTGCGAGAGGAGGACCGAAGGGATATTGCTGATCTCGAAAACAGTTTTATTACTTCGCTGAGCGGAAAACAGATCCGCCTTACTAATGTGGCGAATATTGTTGAGAGATTCGGCCCAGTCAAGATAGAACGCAAAAATCAGGAAAGAGTTATCAGGGTATCCGCTAATCTTTCCGGAAGGGATTTAGGTAGTGTAGTTAAAGAGGCAAGGCAGAGGCTTTCCAAGATTAGAATTCCTAAGGATTTTTTTGTGGATTTCGGAGGGGAAAGAGAGGAACAGCAAGAGGCATTCGGAGTCCTAACCATAGCGTTATTATTAGGTATGATTTTAGTTTATATGGTGATGGCTTCTCAGTTTGAATCCTTCCGGGATCCCTTTATAATACTTTTTTCCATACCTTTTGCAATGGTTGGAGTTGTATGGGTGCATCTTATCTTTAGACAAATTTTTAACTTAGATTCGTTCATCGGTCTTATTATACTTGTGGGAATCGTGGTAAATAATGCTATCATTCTTATTAGTTATATTAATATTCTACGCGCAAGGGGCATGGGGGTAAGACAGGCAGTGACAGAGGGTGGAAGGACAAGGCTCAGGCCTGTTCTGATGACTACTCTTACTACGATCTTTGGACTTATTCCTTTGGCTTTTTCAAGGGGCGAGGGTTCTGAAGAATGGGTTACTTTAGGTCTTACAGTCATCGGTGGTTTGTTAGTTTCTACAGTTATTACGCTTATATTTGTCCCAACTTTATATTCTATATTTGAAGAAAAAATAAAGGGGAATAATCTGTCGAAGGGCTCAGGGTTCATCCTGAGCGAACATAAGGGAACCGAAGGATGAAGATGATAATGATTTCTTGTAATAGTGCAATAGATAGCGAGACAATGGAAGTATTAGAGAAATGTGGTGTAGAAAATTATACCAAATGGACACAGGCACAAGGCAGAGGCAAAACAAGCGGCTCTCATTTTGGCAATGAAATTTGGCCAGGTGAAAATTCTGTGATATTTTGTGCGATAGAAGACGAGAAATTAGAAGATTTACTGAAGTATATCAAAGACTTAAGAACAAAATTGGGAAAAGCAGGCATCAAGGCCTTTGTCTGGCCACTTGAGCAGATAACTTAAAAAGAAAAGAAACGCCAAAAATTTTGGAAGTCGGACTTCCAAAATTGGAAAGTCCGAGTTCATTTTATCTTTACAAAAGAGGAAGTAATGGTATAATTTGTAAATAATTATGGCAAAACTAACGATTAAAGACATTGAGTTAAAGGATAAGTGCGTTTTGCTGCGTGTTGATTTTAACGTGCCTCAGGATGAGCAGTTAAATATTACCGATGATACACGCATAAAGGCAGCACTGCCGACAATAGAGTATATACTACAAAATAACCCTAAAAGATTAATTCTGATTAGTCATCTTGGCCGGCCCAAAGGAAAACGAGATGAAAAATTTAGCCTTAAACAAACGGCAAAAAGATTAGGAGAACTTCTGGGAAGACCGGTAGGATTTTTGGATGATTGTATCGGCGACGAAATAGAGAAACAGATACAAGGGGCAGGCAAGAATATAATCCTGTTGGAAAATCTAAGATTTCATCCCGAAGAAGAGAGGAATGACCCAGGCTTTGCCCGTAAACTTGCTCAGTTAGGAGATGTTTTTGTTCAGGATGCCTTTGGCACAGTTCATCGCAGCCATGCTTCTACTGAGGAGATCACAAAATATCTTAAATCAGCAGCCGGGTTTTTATTGGAAAAAGAGATTCAATATTTAGGAGGAGCAATTAAAGAGCCCCGAAGGCCTTTTATTGTCATTCTGGGTGGAGCAAAGGTCTCTGATAAGATTGGCACAATTGAGAATCTTCTGCCAAAAGCAGATGGGATGTTGATTGGCGGTGGGATGGCCTATACATTTTTGAAAGCGTCAGGAAAGAAAATAGGAGGTTCTAAATTAGAGAAAGAGAAACTTGATTTGGCAGCACAGCTCCTGAAGAAGGGAGAGGCTCTCGGCAAAGAAATAATTCTGCCGATAGATAATCTTGTTGTCGATAATATTTCCCCTGATGCCCGGGCGAACATTGTTGGTGAAGATATCCCTGAGGGAAAAATTGCTGTAGATATTGGTCCGAGGACAGTAGAGTTATTTGAGGAAAAATTAAAGGCGGCAAAGACAATAGTTTGGAATGGGCCTTTGGGGATTTTTGAGATAGATGCCTTTAGTCAGGGAACAAAGCAGATTGCCGGGTTTCTCGCGGCCTTAGAAGCAACAACGATTATTGGCGGTGGTGATACTGCAGCAGCAGTTGTCAAGTTCGGGTTAGAAAAAAAAATGACCCATATTTCTACGGGCGGAGGGGCAAGCCTGGAGTTTCTTGAAGGAAAGATTTTACCGGGAATCGCAGCACTTACGGAAAAATGAGACGATTAATTATTGCTGGAAATTGGAAGATGAACAAAACGATAAAAGAAGGCGAGG
>JADHWR010000024.1 GCA_016783355.1 Candidatus Omnitrophota bacterium
GGATTAATGCAGGATAAAAATGTGAGCTGGCTTCCTTCTTATGGAGGAGAGATGAGAGGAGGAACCTGCCATTGTATGGTGATTATTTCTGATCAGCCAATTGCCTCTCCCTATGTGGAATTTTGTGATGATGCGATTTTGATGAATGTCCCATCTGTAAAGAAGTTTATTCCCAGGGTTAAAGAAAAGGGTCTCCTCGTTATCAACAAAGAAAATTTAGATGAATTAACGCTTCCCTTGGGTTTAAGAATAATTAATCGTGATTTTACCAAGGAGGCACTGCAATTAGGAAACAAGCAAGTCGCCAATATTATTGCTTTAGGTGCCTATATCAGCAGATTAGATTTCTTCAGTAAATCTATTTTAGAGGAGGCCTTAGAGGAAATATTCAGTGCAAAAGGAACTGAGGTGCTTCAGTTAAATAAGATAGCTTTACAAAGAGGAATAGAATTAGGAAATAAGTAGTGGTAAGGGTTCGTTTTGCTCCCAGTCCGACAGGAAGGTTACATATTGGCAGCGCAAGAACAGCGCTCTTTAATTGGCTTTATGCCCGGGCAAAAAAAGGCTCTTTTATCTTAAGGATTGAAGATACAGATAGAGAGCGTTCAAAAAAAGAATATCTTGATCAAATCTTGGAAAGCCTCAAGTGGCTGGGGTTTGACTGGGATGAGCTTTATTTTCAGAGTAAGCGCCTCGATATCTATAAAGAATATGCACAAAAATTACTAAATGAGGGCAAGGCATATTTAGAGAAACCAGAAATCCTTCGATTCACTCAGGACACTTCGCCGAAGGACACTGAGCAAAGTCGAAGTGCCAGAGTACAGAAACCAGAGGATAAAGATAAGAGAAGAGAAGCAATAATATTCAAGGTTCAACCTCAGAAGGTTAAAATAAAGGACTTAATTCACGGTGAGATTGAATTTGATACCAGTGTAATTAAAGACCAGGTTCTCATTAAATCTGACGGCACAGCTACCTATAATTTTGCTTGTGTAGTTGATGACGGCCTTTTAGGAATTACGCATGTCATTAGAGGTGATGACCATATTTCGAATACGCCCAAGCAAATACTTTTGTACTCTGCATTAGGATTTAATACGCCGCAGTTTGCCCATATCCCTTTAATATTAGGAAAAGATGGTAGCCGGCTTTCAAAAAGGACAGGTGCGACAGCAATAAGCGAATATAAAGCTCTAGGGTACTTATCTCCTGCTTTAGTAAATTATCTCTTACTTTTAGGCTGGTCGCCTGGCCAGAATCGTGAAATTATCAGTATAACCGAAGCGATAAAGGCTTTTGAAATTGAAGATGTCAATAAGACTGCCGCAATTTTTGATTTAGACAAACTTAATTGGATAAATAATCATTACATAAAAGAAAGCCCGACAGAGGAACTGCTCGATTTACTTTGGCCTTTATTACAGAAAAGGTATCCCCAGACTGAAAGAAGCGCAGTTTCTTCTGTGTTGAAATTATATCAAGGCCGCATAAATAATCTCTTGGATTTTCTTGATTGGGCAGATTTTTTCTTTTTGGATGAGATTGAGATTAACGAAGAGGCAAAAGCAAAATTCTTAGAGCATGATTTATCAAAAGAATTCAGTTTGTTTATAGAAGGGCTGGATAAATTAGAGGTGTTTAATGTTGAGAATATTGAGAGGGTATTTCGGGATTTAGTAAAAGAACTAAACATAACTTCACGCAAGTTGATTCACCCAATAAGGGTTGCCTTAACAGGTAAAACTATTGGCCCGGGGTTATTTGATGTAATTCATCTTTTGGGAAAAGAGAGGGTTAAAAAGCGATTAAAAAAGTGGGTAAGGGAGGAAAATAAATGAGAGCCTCAATTCTCTTAGTACTACTATTAGTATTATTCTTATCTGGTTGCGAGACGACTAAAGGTGCAGTAATGGGTGGAGGCGCAGTTGTTATTTCGACAGGCCAGGGTATTGCTAAAGATAGTACGAATTTCTGGCAGGCAGCTCTTCGACTTGATGACTGGATGCGCGAAAACCTCTGGTAGGATTTGCCCTGTCGTCTAATTGGTAGGACCCGAGATTCTGGATCTCGTTATCCTGGTTCGAGTCCAGGCGGGGCAGTTTGATTTTGCCAAAGGCAAAATCAAACAGAGCAATCGAGCAATAGAAAATAGAACAATAGAGAAAAATAAAGGCTCAATTGCGGTCTAATGTTCTATTGTTCAATCGGCCTTGACGGAATACGAACCAAAGGCCGAAAATGGCAGAGCAATCGAGCAATAGAAAATAGAACAATAGAGAAAAATAAAGGCTCAATTGCGGTCTAATGTTCTATTGTTCTATTGTTCAAAAGGTAACAAATGGCATTCTTATTCGAAAATCTTAAGGTATATAAAAAAGCAATCGCTTTTGCTGATGAAATTAGTGATTTGACAGAAATGTTCCCAAAAGGCAATTATTATCTTGTCGATCAATTGAATCGGGCGGCTTTATCAATCTCAACGAATATTGCAGAAGGCAATGGTAGATACAGCAAGGCTGATAGGAAGAATTTCTTTAGAATATCCCGTGGTTCCGCATTCGAATGTGTACCGATTCTGGAATTATGCAAAAGAAGAAACTTGATTAAAGAAGAACGAGTTAGAGTTTTAAAAGATAATTTGGACGAGATTTGTAAAATGCTATCGGGTTTAATCAATTATTGATTATGGCAAAAGAAGAAATAATAAGATTGTTGTTTAGCTTACTTGGTGGAGGCATAGCTGGCGCTATCCTTAATTGGATACGCTTAAATACGGCAGAGCTAAGAGAAAGAAAAATTAACCTTTTAGATTTGCAACTTGAAAGACTATAAGGAACTAAAGGCTAAAGGTTATAAACTCCACCTATTCTTTTTATGGATTCCTGATTCGCAGCTAGCAATTGCACGCATTAAAGATAGAGTAGCCGAGGGTGGTCATCATGTTTCAACAGAAGACGTAAAACGCAGATTTAGTAGAAGTATCAACAATTTTTTTAAACTATATATGCCATTATTGGATAAATGGATGTTGTTCAATAACTCAGGTATTAAGCCGTCACTAATTGCCAAAAAAAATAATGGCGGCATAGAGGTTACTGAAAAAGAATTATTTGAGAAAATATTACATAAAGCAGGAGTGAATATATGGCAAAGCGAAAAACATTACAGGATAAGGCATTGCTTGCTTTAAAGCAGGCTGTAAAAGGAGTTGTTGAGAGTCATAGAAAGTCTGGGCGTCCGCTTGCAGTATGGGAAAATGGGAAAGTGACACGCATGTCAGTCAAAGGTAAATTCTCCCACACAGCATCCATTTAGGCGCTTTGCTTCTAACGGGATAAATTTGCGCGGGTGGTGGAATGGCAGACACGATAGCTTGAGGGGCTATTGGGCGTGAGCCCGTGGGGGTTCAACTCCCCCCTCGCGCACCAAAAATAGCGGGAAAAGGGGTCAGAGTCATTCTGACCCCTTTTCCTCTATGTTGCGTTTATCCTTTACGTAATTGCTTCCGGCGAGGCTTTTTGCATACTGCTTCAGTTCTGCGCCAATTTGCGAGATTTCTGCAACGTGGGAGATCTGGCGGGGTTCATTGGTAACGACAGCCACAGAGATAGAAAGAAGGGGGACTTTTTCTTCATGGTTTTTACGGTTTTTGGCGATGATATAGCCACGGGTTCTATCATCTTCATGGTAAAAATTTGGACTTGCTGCATCAAACTGAGAGATAACTTTTTGGGCTATTTTATCAATTTTATCCGGCGTGCTGATTAAAACAAAGTCATCTCCGCCAATATGACCGATAAAATCATCACGATTACCGCAGTTCTTTACTGCTTTTATTAATATCCGTGCTGTTAAACGGATAACCTCATCTCCTTGTTCAAATCCATAGAGATCATTAAAGGACTTAAATTTATCTAAGTCTAAATAAGCAACAGCAAATTTGCCTGCTGCCTCAAGACGGTTATTTAATTCATTTAATATTGAGATATTTCCAGGTAATTTTGTTAATGGGTTTGCTTCAAGGTCTCTTTGTGTGCGCCGCAGCGCCATACGTATACGCGCCTGTAGCTCTTGCGGGTCAAATGGCTTGACAACATAGTCATCCGCGCCGCTGTCCATACCAGAAATCCGATCATCAATCTCCCCTTTTCCCGTAACCATAATAATCGGCAGGTGCTGCAAGAGAAGGTCGCGCTTTATGCACTTAATTACCCCTGGACCATCAAGCTTGGGAATCTTATAATCAAGCAGCACCAAATCTACGGGGTGGTTTGAGATTATCTTGAGGGCTTCTTCGCCGTCACCAGCCTCTAACGTAGTATAGCCTGCTTGCTCACAGATGATTTTTAAGATATCGCGGATATCCGGTTCATCATCGACAATTAAGATTCGGTTAGTCATTTTTTTCTAATGGGCCTGACGGGGTAGACCCCGTTTGAAATCCCCCCGCCTAACGGCAGAGGCAGACACCTTCGGTGTCTTATTTCGAACGGGGTAGAGTAAAGCTAAAAGTTGAGCCGTGGTTTAATTCGCTCTCTACCCAGATTTTTCCCCGGTGCGCCTCAATGATATTTTTTACTAGGCTTAAACCGAGACCCGTTCCTTTTACCTCTTCATTTATAGGGTTATCCACCCGGTAGAATTCATTGAATATCTTTTCTTGCACCTCTTTGGGCATACCAAGACCTGTATCAGAAATATCTATTTGTACAAAATTTTGATTTGGTTTTACCCTGACCTCAATGCGGCCTTCATCCGGGGTAAACTTAATTGCATTACCAATAAGGTTGATAAAGACCCGCTTAATTTGTTGTTTATCAACAAAGACAACAGACTCCTCTTTTATATTAATTGCAAATTTAATCTCCTTCTTTTTCATCTGGACAGATAAAAGCTCAGCAATACTATCGATAATTAAGCGTATATCCTGAGATTCCCGTTTCATAATTGCCCTGCCTGATTCGATACGTGCAATATCCAGAAGGTCATTAACTAAATGAACTAGTTCATCTGCATGTTGATTAACCTTGTCCAATCTTTCTCTAATCTTTTGTGGAATTTCGCCTAAGACACCGCTGAGAAGGATTGAGGCATAGCCTTTAATAGAGGTAAGAGGTGTCCTTAACTCATGAGATACTGCGGAGACAAAGTCAGTCTTTCTTTCGCTGATCTGTTTTATCTCTTCAAGTGCGTTGGATAACTGGCGTGTTCGGTAGTTAACCTTCGTTTCTAAATCTTGTTGGGCGTGCCACGTTACTTCAAAGAGCCGGGCATTATCCAGCGCCTGGGCAATTTGATTCGTAAGAATATCGATAGACTCTTTATCCCCCTCGCTGATCGGATTATCTGTTGATGTGGTTCCGACAAAAAGAAATCCACCAGTTCCCTGTTTAGGCAGTATCGGAGAGATAATAAACGAATCAACACAAAATACGCCTTTTAGCTCAGAAGGAACCAAGGAGGTTTCTTTATCGAATGAAGAAGTTGTTTTATGTCTGTGTAAAAGCGCAAAGAAAGCATTTTTGTTTTTTTCTAGATAATCAAGAATCAAAGCCGCCTCTTTTGTATTGTAACCGACGTTAAGTTCTAATTGCGGCGCTTTTTCTTCGTTCCACAAGAATGCCAATGCCTTCTCCAGCCCGAGGCGAGAGAGATTATCCGGGTTTATGCGATTAAAGATTTGAGTTTCATCCAGGGTAGAAGCGATACTTTGCGAGAGAGAATGCAAAGTATATAAAGATGAGATTTTTTTATCCAGCTCATCCTGCGTGCGGTTTAACTCCATGTCTGTTCTAATGACAAGCTTTGCCTGTTCATCGAGGGCATTAAGATTTTCGCCAAGTTGATTTATTTCATTTTGAAGTTGCCTTATAGCTTGCATTTTGAAAAATAATACAATAGACAAAATGATAATCGTGACAAATCCGGCTATTCCCAATGAATAAAAGATAATCTCAGCATTAATCATTTTAGTCCCAATAAACTAATCGTTTGATTATAGCTTGTAAGCCGTCCCGCAAAACCAGATGTCTTTAATGGCGCAAGCTCCGCCTTTGTATATAAGCCAATTATTGAAGTCCCCGGCAGTTGAGATTTAAGGAGTCGGATTTCTTTATTAGCCTCCCTTGTCAGTAGATTATATCGTGAAACTGAATTGAAAGCGAGGATAAAATTTGGATGGAAGTTTACCTGTTCCTCTGTTGCTTTTTTTGTCGCCAAGAGCGCTGATTCTTTTGTGGAGACCATAAGATGTACTTTCGAATAAGGTGGAATCTGGCCCCCGCAGACGAGCCAACCCTCTTTTGTTATATCAATAATATTTCTTAAGAAATATCCTTCCTCTTCCGGTAAATCTATTCCTAATGGGTAAAGATAACTTAGGTACCTTAAATCCTTCTTCAGTTCAAGCAGGCTCTTGGCAAAATATTCTTCGTATAGGCTACTTGCGCTCTTGCCGTCAATCTTTTTAATTACGTTATCAGAAAATGCGCTGATTTCGTGCGGTTTTCCAATGGGGTTAAAGCCGTGTTTTATACTGAGAAAGTAGTTAAGTTTGCCTCCCCATAAGATACCAACGCTACTATTATTTGATGCCCCTTGGTTAAGATATCGCAATTTAGTACTTCCTCCAAATATGGGAAAGATAAATCCTAATCTTTCACCCAATCCTTTAAAAAATAAAGGATTTGCTAAAGAGTTGTCTGTAAAAGTTAAGGCAAAACTACGGGGGATATTTTTAAATCCATAAAGTAGGTTTTGGCCCAGTTCTTCACCGAGGGAGAGCGGGTCCTTGGGGGATGAGTGGTTTTTAAGACCGGCACAATTTATGTAAACATTATTTAAACTAATCAGGGCAAAGGCAATTGCTGATTTTGAAAGCCGCTCTTGCGTAAATACCACGGGCGCAATTGCACCAATTATCGGCGTGCCCCGGCCGATGCGAAAAGAGATAATTTTTGACAGGTTTGGATGGGCAAAGCGCTCAGTGGCAAAAAATAAGACTAAATCAACTTCCGCGCCTTTTAGTTTCTTTTTTGCTTCTTCTATTGCCTCAAAAACAGCAGATTCAATTCTTCTGTCTTCGCTGATGCCTGTGCCTGCATAAATTGACATAGTTAAATTATGCCATAGAGCATCTTTTACGTCAACATATTATTGACTATTGACTGATGCTTGGTAAAATAAAAAAGGCGCTATCGTCTAGCCTGGCCCAGGATGTCAGCTTCTCAAGCTGAAGACACGGGTTCAAATCCCGTTAGCGCTATTGAACTTAAAATTCTCTTGCATTATTTTTAATTTTATGTTATAAAAGAGGCAAGATGAGAGAGCATTTAGGATTTTTGAGGGTATCCAGTGCTATCATGAAAACAGCGGCCTGGATTTTTTTAATTTTAGGCCTGCTCGGAGGATTATCTATTCTGCGGGGAATTATGGTCATACCCGAGACCCCGCGCTGGATGGGATTGATTTTGATGCTCATTTACGCTTTTATCTTTCTCTTATTGTATCTTGTTAGCCGGATTGCTGATTTGCTAATCGATATTATTAATGAAATGAAAAGGGAATAAAGGAGGTCAAATGTTACAGGTCAAAAGCCATAAGGGTCAGATTACTCTCTTGCTTTTTGCTTTTTGTTTCTTGGTTGTTACTTGCGTATTGGTTGGCTGCGAAAATCTTCCCAATCCTTTTGCCAAAAAGGCAAAAGAAAAGACAGAATCACCTCTTGTCATTACCGGTACACTGATTGCCATGGTAAATAATATGCCAATTACCCTCGAAGACCTCAATGAGGAAATAATCAATTATAATGCATTGGTTTCAGAAGAAAGGCCTGAGCTAAGGATAGTAACTCCTTCTCAGAGGCTTGACTATTTAAAGAATGAGATTGTCAGGCGCTCTCTTTTATACCAGGAGGCACAAGACCGGGGTCTGGATAGAAACCCTGATGTTCAACGCGCCTTAGAGAGAACCAAGCAGAACCTAATGGTAATGGAATTAGTTAAAGAGGAGGCAAATAAGGTAACAGTAGGCTCTACTGAAATTGAGAACTATTACAATCAGTATAAAGACGAACTGAAAGAGCCAGAGCAAAGACACATACGAGAGATAGTTGTTTTAACAGAAGCAGAGGCCAAGGATGTTCTTATTCAGCTTCTTCAGGGCACTGATTTTTCTACTTTAGCGCACCTGCATTCAAAGACAGCAAGTGCGAGAAAGGGAGGAGATTTAGGGTTTATCTCGCCGGGTAAAAGATTTGAGCAATTTGATAAGATTGCCTTCTCCGAGACCCTGGAGCCAGGCCAGCTCAGTAGTATCTTTAAAGGCGTAGATGGTTATTATGTCCTCAAGTTAGAGGCAAAGCGCGGAGGCAAACAAAGGACACTTTCTGAGATGTGGGATGATATTAAAAGGGGCCTGACATTTTTAAAACAGCAACAGCAGCTCGAAAATGTCGTTGGAGAGCTTTCAAGAAAAGCACGAATAGAAATTTACGAAGATAAGGTAAAGTAAAAAATATGCAAAAAAGACTTGCCCTTATTATCGGGGTTGTTTTAGCGGTTTTTGCCGTAATATTGGTTAATAGTTATTTAACCCAGCAGGAGCATCAGGCTCAAGAGAGATTAAAGAGACAACTCCATCAATGGCAGAAAAAACAAATCCCTGTTCTGGTCGCAAAAAAGGATATTGCGCGCGGCGCAGCTATTGAGTCTGATTCCTTTGAGGTAAATGTAATTCCCGAAGAATATATCCAACCACAAGCAGTTACATCTTATGATAGAATTAGCGGGATGGTCGCCAGTGTCTTGATTGCCAAAGGTGAACAGATTACCTTAAGCAAGCTAATTACAAAGGCGCAGGCGCAGGGCGATTCGCTGGCAATGACAACGCCTATTGGTAAGCGTGCAATTACGATTGCGGTAGATAATATTTCTTCTTTAGCCGGGATGATTAAACCCGGAGACTATGTCGATGTAATTGTTGCTGTTCCTGTCCCGGTGCAGACGCCCGACGGAAAGCAGGCAGTGCAGGTGGCAACGATTCCACTTTTTCAAAACATCTTAGTTTTAGCTGTTGGTCAGGAATTAAGGGCAGTGAAAAGACAGGCAGCGCGCTATGATGCCGCTAAAGAAGAAAAGACAGTTGCTTCCTTAATTACCTTAGCCGTATTACCCCAAGAGGCTAATCTAGTTTCCTTTGCCAGTGAGCAGGGAAAGATTCGCCTTGTGCTTCGTTCTCCGGCAGATTCAAAGATTCAACCAGTGCAAGCGGCGAGTTGGGAGACATTGCTTCAATATGTGATGCCGCAGGTGCCTGCTCCGCAACCGAGCAGCGAGGAAAAAGAACTGCCAAAGAAGCAAGTTGAGATTTATCGCGGATTGAAAAAGGAAGTAGTGATTATCGAATGAGAAAAGCAATTTTATTTTTCCTTTTCTTTTTCAGTTTTAATTTATCCTGTGCTAGCCAGGAGATTGAGGAGATTTTGTATATTGGCCAGACAAAGATTATCCCTGTCTATGAACCTGTGCGCGTTGCCATTGGGAAACCAGAGGTAGCTGATATTGCCGCAGTTGATAGCAGGCAGGTAACTATTATTGCAAAAGGCGCAGGCACGACCAATCTCGTCTGGTGGGATAATTTTGGTGAGCAGTCGATAAAGATTCGCGTCTATCCAGAGGATATGAGCGAGATAAAGTTGCGTATCGATAATCTCCTTAAGTCATTGAGTCTTGACGGTGTTTATACCCAGGCTGTAGAGAGTGAGGCCAAGATTTTACTCTTAGGCGAGGTAAAAAAGCCTGAGGATTTAGAGCGAATCGATACTCTGTTGGGCCCATTGAAGGCAAAGACCATAAATCTTATCCAGGTTAAAGAGGAGAAGAAAGAAGAGCTGGCAAACGTAGATATTGATGTTCAGGTTTTAGAGGTAAGTAAGGATGGGACAAAGACCCTCGGGCTTACCTGGCCAGGAAGTTTCAGCTTAAGCGAACCAGGGGTTACTACGCCTTATTCATCAGCGATATTTAATATACCTACATATACACGCACTGCCTTTAGTCTAAAGCTTGACTTTTTGATTCAGGAGGGCAAGGCGCGTATTCTCTCGCGACCCCATCTTACCTGTCAGAGCGGCAAAGAGGCCGAGTTATTGGTAGGCGGGGAAAAGCCTATTTTTACGACAAGTATTGGCGAAACAGAAACAACAGATACGGAAGTAGAGTATAAAGAATACGGCATAAAATTAAATGTGCGACCAACTATTGTTGATGATAATCGCATTAATCTTGCCCTCAATATTGATGTCAGCGATATTGAGACAGCAGAGGTATTAGCCGAGTATAGTGATGCAGGAGTGATTACCAAGACAACTGCACGCGCTTATCCTTTAATTAAGCGTTCAACCTCAACAGAGCTCATCCTTGAAAATAATCAGACAATGGTCATCAGCGGTCTGATTAGGCAAAAGACTGAGGAGGATTTGCGCAAGGTTCCCTGGTTGGCAGATATTCCTGTGCTGGGATTATTTTTTAGAAAGAGAGAAATCAAGACTGGTGGCGGTTCTGGCGAAAGAGGTGATACAGAGTTGATTATTACCCTTACCCCTTCGATCATTCGCCGGCAAGAACCGCGGCCTGTACCGCAGATAAAGCAAATCAGGCCTTCTATTGACTCAAAAGAGAAGAAAATAAGTTCGCCTTTGAGTAAATACAGCGGAATTATTAGGCAATCTATATTAAGTAATTTGATTTATCCTGTAGAGGCAAAAAGCGCAGGTTTAACAGGCAAGGTAATTTTAAGTCTGCATTTATTCCATACAGGCAAACTTTTAGAGGCAAAGATTAAGCAGTCCTCGGGCAGCACTCTTTTAGACAATAATAGCGTAGATTTCGCGATGCGCACTTCTCCCTTTCCTCCTTTTCTATCAGAGATAAAAGAAGAGAGCCTTTGGATAGACATTCCAATTATCTATAATTTAGATTAGAATAGAAACAAGAAACAGATGGCGAAGAAAATCGCAATTTTTAACACAAAGGGCGGTGTAGGCAAGAGCTTTATTGCCGCTAATCTCTCTGTTGCCCTGGCAACAAACCAGAAGAAAAAGGTTCTTTTGCTTGATTTGGATGTAACAGCGCCGGGTGATCCGGCACGTATGTTAAATATCAGTGCGCAAAAGAGCCTCGCTGATAGTGAGCCTTCTAAAGATTTATTAATTGGCACTTCTTTCGGAGTTGATTTTTTAGCCGGTATTTTAAGACCTCAACAGGCTTATCAGCTCTCTACCGAAAAGTTAAATGCCGCATTTAGTTTTTTCGATACACTCTATGATTATTTTATTATTGATGCAGGCGATTTGTTCAGCCGTAATTTTATTACTACTCTGGAGCAGGCAAACCTTCTTCTTTTAGCGCTCAGTCCGGACATCCTTTCTGTTTATCAGATTAAATGGCTTTTAGAGACACTCCCGTCTTTGGGCTTCCCCTTAAAAATAGCCAAGATTGTTTTGAATCGTGCAGAGAGTGCCTCGTCAATCAGCTGGCAGGAGATAAAAGTAAGTTTACCCGTCGAGATTCTTGCCTCTATTCCTTCGCAAGGTAAAATTGCCATGCATGCCTTGAATCGGGGCGTTCCTGTTTTTGCCGACAGTCCTAAAAGCCGCATTAGTTTAGCGATAAAGGGTTTAAGCGACAGGTTAAATGATGAGTCGATCTATCTTAAGCCTGTCAAAATTGACCAATTGCGACTTAAGGATGTTTCTTTTGTGCAAACGCCGGATTTCTGGGGTGAGGCGCGCGTTGTTAAATCTTTAGAAAAAAAAGAACTACCCAGGGAATTTGACGAAAAAACCCTGCTTAAAAAACAGATACATACCCGGCTTATTGAAAGCTTAAATTTAAAGAGGTTGGATTTGGGTGTTTTTTCTGATCCCCAAAAATTAGAAGAATTAAGGCAAAGGGCACGAAATTTGGTTTCTGAGTTATTGGCTGAGCTGGCAGGCAGTTTTGTTCAACAAGAACAGGAGCGCAAGCTTTTTATAAAAGAGATTATGGATGAGGCTTTGGGACTGGGCCCATTGGAGGATTTATTAAACGACCCGGCGATAACCGATATTATGGTCAATAATAAGGATGAGGTTTATATTGAGCGCTATGGCAAGATTGAGATTACCAATAAGAAGTTTATCTCTAATGAGCAGGTGGGGGTAATTATTGAGCGCATTATTGCTCCATTGGGTCGCCGCATTGATGAGTCAGTGCCGATGGTGGATGCACGTCTTGCTGATGGCTCGCGCGTTAATGCAATAATTCATCCTCTTTCTTTAACCGGGCCGTGCCTGACCATCAGAAAGTTTGGCAAGGAGCGATTGACCCTTGAGAGACTGAAGGAGTTAGGGACGCTGGATGATGCAATAGCTGAGTTTCTGCGGGCCTGTGTTTTTGGAAGGAAAAATATGATTGTTTCTGGGGGCACAGGAAGCGGTAAAACTACAGTGTTAAATGTGCTTTCTTCTTTTATTCCCGACAATGAGCGTATCCTCACTATTGAGGATGCGGCAGAGTTAAAATTACGTCAAAATCATTGGGTGCGTCTGGAATCAAGGCCTCCAAATATTGAAGGCAAGGGTGCAATTACGATTAGAGACTTATTTAGAAATAGCCTGAGAATGCGTCCAGACAGGATTATTATTGGTGAATGTCGTGGCATCGAGTCTTTAGATATGTTGCAGGCAATGAATACTGGTCATGATGGTTCAATGACTACTATCCATGCCAATTCAACCCATGATGTTCTTAGCCGGCTTGACTCGATGATTTTAATGTCAGGGATGGAGCTGCCGATTCGTGCTATCCGTGAGATGATTGCCTCAGCTGTTGACATTATTGTGCAAACGGCGCGCCTTGTTGATGGCTCGCGCAAGGTCATCCAAATCACAGAGATATCGGGTATGCGTGATGAGATGCATATTGATTTGCATGATATTTTTGTTTTCCGTCAAACAAGTTTTGAGGAAGGGGGTAAAATCCTCGGTGAGTTTAAATCTACGGGGATCGCCCCTACTTTTTTGGACGAGATTAAACTAAGGGGTATTGCCCTAAACGAAAACATCTTCAGGGAGTAGTCCTTCCCAGCAATTAAAGAGGTAGAAAAATGGAAGTGAAAGAATTAATCTTCAAGGAGATAGAAAATGTTCCTGAGCCCTATCTTATGGAAATACTGGATTTTATCCGCTTTTTAGAGAACAAGGTTTTGGAGCAGAAGATGGAACTTGCATTAGCAAGTGAAGCATCTCTTGGGAAAGATTGGCTAAAACCTGATGAGGATAAAGCATGGGAAGCTTTGTAAAAGGGGATGTAGCAGTTGTTCCTTTCCCCTTCTCAGATTTAACCAGGGCTAAAAGACGGCCGGCTTTGGTAATTGCAGAGTTAGAAGGCGACGATTTAATCCTTTGTCAGATAACCAGCCAGTCTATTAAAGATAGATACGCAGTTTCAATTGACGAAAGTGATTTTAAAATCGGAACACTTAGACGAAAGAGCAATGTGCGACCAAACCGTATATTTACAGCAGACTACCATATTATCCTCTATCGAGCCGGCCATCTTAAACCTCAAAAGATCGATCAGGTAATCAAAGAAATAGTAGATATTCTCCGACCAAATATTTAGCAAGAACCGTCCCTCGGATAACAAATGAAAGATGATTAATAAGGATTCTTAGAGAGATTCTTAACGCAGTTAAAATTTGGAAGTCCGACTTCCAAATATTGAGGATAATATGGAAAAGATAAAGTTTTTCAAAAAACCAAGGCTAAAAGACCCAATTATGATTGCCCTCTGGCCAGGGATGGGAGAAGTGGCTTATAAAACCGGCCTTTATTTGATTGAGCATTTGAAGTTCGAAAGATTTGCGACTTTTTCTGGTTCTGATTATTTTCCTCTCCAGGGGAGTATTATAAAAGAAGGAATAATTTCCCTGGATGAACCCCCCTTTAATAATTTTTATTTCTGGAAGGATAAGACAAATAAGAAGAATGATATTATTCTCTTTATGAGTAAGACACAGCCGGACCCAATGAGAAGCAAGGATTATACTGATAAGATTTTAGAGGTGGCGAAGTATTACAAGGTAAAATTAATCATCTCTATTGCGGCGATGCCTGCACCGATTGACCATGTTCAGGCCTCTCGTGTTTGGTTTTCTGTAACAGATAAGCAGTTATCAGCGAAGCTGCGTCAATTTGACCTAAAGATGATGAATACAGGTCAGATTAGCGGAATGAATGGGCTGTTTTTAGCCTTAGGAAAATTACAAGGCTTTATGGGTTTTTGTCTTTTAGGGGAGATTCCCTTTTATACTGTTCATATGGAAAACCCAAAGGCAACATTGGCAGTTTTAGAAAAATTGAAAGAGCTTTTCAATCTACCCTTAAATCTTAAACCCTTAGAAACACAAGCACAATTTATAGAAAGAGAGATTAACAAATTGGTCGATTACATTAAGGAGGGTCTTGAGATTCCTTCCGGCTCAAGTTTCGGCTCGGGGCCGATTAACCAGGAGGATATCCAGGAATTAAAGAAGGCTTTGGGTGAGTTTTCAAAATTGCCACAGTCAGCGCGCAGTAGAATCGAAGAACTTTTTGCGTCAGCAAAGAAAGATGTTTCAAAAGCCAATCAGTTAAAACAGGAGCTGGATAAGTGGAATGTTTATAAGGAATATGAAGATAAATTCCTTGATTTATTCAGAAAGACTAAGGGTAAACTCCATTAGAAAGACAGAATTTATGAGAACCAAAAAAATTGAAGAGCGCTTTTATCGCAACTGGACAAATACAGATGACCTTGTTAAATCACGGATACAGATTCAAGAAACAGACCTACAGATTCTTACCGAGAGGAGCATAAATGAGAGCTGGCTTAAAAAAAGAATTCTTTGTTACCGCCGGGATATTCAAGATTACATTTCCCGGCAGCCGCGATTTTTAACCTCTCTTAAGCCTGTATCTAGCGAATTAGATGCCCCGGCAATCATAAAATTAATGACGAAAGCAAGTAAGGTCGCCGATGTTGGCCCAATGGCTGCGGTTGCGGGGGCGATTGCTCAATTTTTAGGCAGGGATTTATTAAAGCAAGGTTATGGTGAAATAATTATTGAGAATGGCGGCGATATTTTTTTAAAAACAAAAAGATGTCGCTGCGTGGGTATATTTGCGGGTAAATCAGGATTTTCAAGAAAACTTGCTTTAAAGATTGAGCCCGGAATTTCTCCCTGTGGCATATGTACATCTTCAGCAACAGTAGGCCATTCCTTAAGTCTGGGAAAGAGTGACGGTGCAGTTATTTTAGCAAAGGATGCTGCATTGGCCGATGCCTTAGCTACTGCAACATGTAATTTGGTAGACTCTCGCCGGGACCTTAACAAAGCCATTGAATTTGCCAAAAATATTAATGGGGTTTTGGGTGCAGTGATTATCCTGGGAGACGAGCTGATTAGCTGGGGAGTAGAGTTTGTATGAAATGAAGACTGTTGAGGTTTCAGCACAGCCAAGGATGGAAAGATTAGATTTAAAGGTAGGTTATGCGTGTATTAATGACTGCAAGTTTTGCGTTGTTGCAGATAAGCGCAAGTATGGCGAAAAAACAACACAACAGATTAAGCAGGAACTCGTTGATTCCTATCGAGAAGGAAGACGTGAGATAGTCTTTACAGGTGGGGAATGCACAATAAGAGAGGATATTCTTGAGATTGTTTCTTTTGCCAAAGAGGTAGGTTATTTAAATATTCAGATTCAGACAAACGGCAGAACATTTTCTTCCTTTGATTTTGCAAAAAAGATGGTCTTAGCAGGAATGACTGAGTTTGGCCCGGCACTACACGGCCCAACAGCTGAGATTCATGATTCCCTCACCCGCAGACCAGGTAGCTGGCGCCAGACAGTTTTAGGAATACATAACGTAAAGAAATTGGGCATCAGAACGCTGGCCAATGTTGTAATTACTAAACCCAATTATAAGAGTTTACCTGAACTTGCCTCTTTATTTGTAAAATTAAAGATTGACCAGTTTCAATTTGCCTTTGTTCATATTTTAGGAAATGCCCGCCAATACTACACCGAGGTTGTTCCAAGGGTTTCTGCGGTGGCCCCTTATGTGAAAAAGGGCCTGGATATTGGCATAAAAGCAGGCTTGCGGGTAATGGTTGAGGCAATCCCCTTTTGTTTAATGAAAGACTATGAAAAGTATCTCTCTGAATTTTTTATCCCCCCTACTCAAGTAAAGGAGGTAGGTTGGCAGATAGATAAATTTGAAGAGACAAGAAAGACGCAGGGAAAGAAAAAGTTCTTGACATGTGTGAATTGTAAATGGTATTCTTTGTGTGAAGGACCATGGAAGGAATACCCGGAGTTATTCGGAGAGAAAGAATTTAAGCCTGCCTGACGGTAGGCAGGCTTATTTTGGCCTAAATGGGAGGCAAAACCATGAAAAACGGAAAAAAGAACGGCAAGAGGCATTTTAAGAAGAAATTAGAGGACTTTATCCGTGATGAAACCGGTTTTATCTCAAAGGACAAAATCTTAAAGATAGGCATCGGAACAGTTACTGCCTTAGGAATAATGGCTTCCTTTTACACGCCCAGTGTAAACGCCCATA
>JADHWR010000025.1 GCA_016783355.1 Candidatus Omnitrophota bacterium
TTCTTTAATTGAAGGAGTAGAAGCCTTAAGTTGTGCGGGGGCAAAGGAGATTCGCGCTGCAATTAGCCACGGAGTGCTTTCAGGAGAGGTTTGTAATTTGATTGACAAATGCGGCGTGCTTAAAGAGTTAATTATTACCGATAGTATTCCTTTGCCTACTGACAAAAAGATTTCCAAAATTAAGATTTTATCCATAGGTTCGCTTTTAGGTGAGGCAATCAGGCGTATTCATTACGAGGAATCAGTAAGTTCATTGTTTGATTAATGGAAGAGATTATTTTAGAGGCAGAGAAAAGAGGAGAGTGTGGTAAGAGCGTGGTTTCTGCTTTGCGCCGAAATAAATTTATTCCGGCCATAGTCTATGGTCAAGGGAAAACTTCACAAGCCATAAAAATAAGTCAGCATATCTTTTTGCACTTTATCCATGAGCACCATTTAGAGAATACCTTAATTAATTTAAAAGTAAAAGGACAAACAAAACGCACAGTCTTGGTTAAGGAAATACAGCATCATCCCGTAAGAGATGAGATAGTTCACGTTGATTTCCATGAGGTGAGTCTTACCTCCCGGGTCAAAGTAAATGTTGCGGTGGTGGCCCAGGGTGAGCCGGCAGGAATAAAGCAGGACGGAGGGGTACTTACTCGCAATCTATGGGAGGTAGAAATTGAGTGTTTACCCACACAAATACCGAAAGAGATTGTAGCGGATGTTTCTGCTCTTAAAATTGGTGATTATATCCATGTCAAAGATATAGCAATGCCAGAGGGAGTAACTGTATTGATTGACCGAGAGGCAATTGTTTTCTCTGTTGAGCCACCAGCCAAAGAAGAGGAAGTAGTTGCTCCGGAGGCACCCGAAGGAGAACAACCCCAGGAGCCTGAGGTAATAAAGGAAAAGAAAGAAACAGAGGCAGAGGGAGAAAAGGAGGAGTGAAGCTAATTGTTGGTTTAGGCAACCCTGGGTCTAGCCTGAGGAACTCAAGACACAACGCAGGCTTTTTAGTAGTAGAGGAATTGGCGCGAGATTATAATATTAAGTTTAAGGTAAGTTTCCGTTTAAAAGCTCAAGTAGCGCAATCCCAGACAGGTACCGAAAGGATAATTTTAGCAAAACCATTTTGCTTTATGAATCGAAGCGGCCAAAGTGTTAAGCTTCTATTGGAGAAATTTGATTTATCCTTTTCGAGCCTATTAATTATCTGTGATGATTTAAATTTACCCTGGGCGAAATTACGGCTCCGCAAAAGTGGGCGTTCCGGGGGGCATAAGGGCTTAGACTCAATTATTAAGACCCTTAAAAGTAGAGAGTTTGCGCGGTTGCGTTTGGGGATTGACAGGCCAAAACAGACAGCAGAGCGACTCGTTACAGATTATGTTTTGGGCAAGTGGAGTCGGCAAGAGAAAAAGGAATTAATGCCCTTAATAGAGAAAGCCGCCGCATGCTGCAGGGCTTGGGTCTTTTTTGGGATTGCTGAAGCAATGAATCGATTCAATTAGAAAGGAATATAATGAACCAATATGAAGGAATGTTTTTAGTAAAAGCAAATCTTAACGAGAAAGAAACCGAGGATGTTTATACTCAGATAAAGACAGCTATTACTAAAGAAGAGGGCAAAATTTCTGCTACTTCATTATGGGCACAAAATAGAAGGTTAAGCTATCCGATTAAGAAGAACGAGTTTGCCCACTATTATTTAGTGGATTTTGATCTGGAGCCTTCAGGGGTTGACAAAATAAAAAAGGTTTATCGCTTGAGCGAGAATATACTCAGATTGTTGATATTAAAAAGGAGATAAATAATGCCAAGTCTCAATAGAGTTTTTTTAATAGGCAATCTTACCCGGGATCCGGAATTGCGTTATACACCAATAGGTACAGCAGTGGTTAATTTACGGCTCGCCATAAACCGGCGTTTCCGTGACAAGAGTGGTGAACTGCGCCAGGATGTTTGTTATGTAACTGTGGTGACCTGGAATAAACAAGCAGAATTATGCAACCAGTATTTACAAAAAGGAAAGCCTATCTTTGTGGAGGGCAGGCTTCAGTTTCGCAGCTTTGAGGATGCGAATGGTAATAAGCGAAATGTATTAGAGGTGAGGGCAGGGCGCATTCAATTTTTAGGCCCACCTGCCGGACAGGCAGGCCCACCTTCAACTGGCACTGGATCCTTTTCTGACGAGCAAGAGACTCCTTCAGAAGAAAGTGCTTTAAAGGATGAGGATTGGATGAATCCTTCACAGGAAACAGATGAGACTGAAAAAAGACATAGTTAAAAAAGATAAGAAAAAAAAGACTTTTGCCTTTGGTTTAGGTAAACGACGTTGTCCTTTGTGTCGAGATAAAATAAAAGACGTAGATTATAAAGACGTAAAACGCTTAGAAAGATTTATTCATGAAAAAGGAAAGATTGTATCTCGACGCAGGAGTGCGGCTTGCGCACGTCATCAAAGAAAGCTTGTCAGGGCAATTAAAAATGCCCGGTTTTTGGCATTATTGCCGTATGTCAGATGACCCCTCACCCACCCATTACGAAGAGTTAGTCTTGTAGTATCTGGGTGCGGGGTTCACTTCGCCCCCACTGTTTTGATTCGCTTTTGCGAATGCAAAACGAATCAGTGGGGGCTTATTAAATATGGAAGTCATCTTAACCAAAGATATTGAGAAGTTAGGCAAAAGTGGGGATATAGTAAGTGTAAAACCCGGTTTTGCACGAAATTTTCTCTTTCCCCGCAATCTTGCACTAAGAAAAAATCAAGCTAATTTAAAAAAGATAGAAGAAAAAAAGAAAAAGCAGGCTTTATTAAAAGAGAAAGAAAGAAAACTGATCGAAGAGCTAAAGAGCCGGCTGGAGGGGTCTTCCTTTACCCTGGCTGTTAAGGTTTACGATGAAGATAAACTCTATGGCAGCATCAGTGCGCGGGACATTGTACAGTTGCTTAAGAGCGAAGGTCTTAATATAAACAAAGATATGGTTGCCTTGGATGCACCAATTAGAGCGACAGGCGTATATGATATCAAGATTACGTTATCCGTTGATAGCCAGGCAATGATAAAACTTTGGGTGGTAAAAAAATAATGGTAGAGACTGTTAAAGAGAAGGTTCCTCCTCAAAACATAGAAGCAGAAATGGCAACTTTGGGTTCTATGCTCTTTGAACCAGAGGCAATTGCGCAGGTTCTTGAGATATTAGAAGCAACCTGTTTTTATAAGGCCAGCCACGCAAGGATTTTTGAAGCAATTGTTAATCTTTATAATTTAAACCGCGCCGTGGATTTAATTACGGTAACTGATGAACTAAAACGCCAGAATCTCTTAGAGGGAATTGGCGGTGTTAGCTATTTAACGGAATTGGTAAATGTTGTTCCCACAGCAGCAAATGTCGAACACTACGCACATTTAATTAAAGAAAAGAGTCTCTTGCGCAACATGATTAATAATGCAACGCAGATTACCTTTTTAGCGTATGAGTACGAAGGCGATATCGATGAAGCCTTAGACCGTGCAGAAACGCTTATTTTTAATATTCGAGATACACGAAGTAAAAATGCGCCTACTGCTTTAAAAGAAGTAGTCCAGCGCAGTATCGAACAAATTGATTTAGCTTATCAGAGAAAGATGCCTGTTACGGGCCTTGCCTCGGGTTTTAAAGAGTTAGATATTCGCACAGCAGGATTCCAGCCCTCTAATTTGATTATTATTGCTGGCCGGCCTTCAATGGGCAAAAGCGCTTTAGGCATAGGCATTGCGGAGTATGTCGGAGCGGTGCAAAAGATACCGTTGGCATTTTTTAGTCTGGAAATGTCCAAGGAGCAATTAGTGCAAAGGATGCTTTGCGCGCACGCCCATGTAGATGGACAAAAGGTGCGCACAGGATATCTTTCTCCTTCTGATTGGCCTCGTTTAACTGCCGCCGCAGGCAAGCTGTCGGAGGCCCCTATATTTATTGATGATACGCCAGGCATATCCGTAATGGAACTGCGCGCTAAAGCACGCCGTCTAAAGACGCAATATAATATCCAGATGCTCATCTTAGATTACCTCCAGTTAATGCGCAGCAGACAAAGAATAGAGAACCGCCAGCAGGAGATTTCCGAGATATCGCGTTCTTTAAAAGCCCTGGCACGAGAACTGGATATGCCATTAATTGCCGTTAGTCAATTGTCACGAGCAGTCGAGAGCCGCAGCGATCACCGTCCGCAATTGTCAGACTTGCGCGAGTCAGGTGCAATTGAGCAAGATGCAGACCTCGTCCTTTTAATTCTTCGGGAGGACTATTATAATCCAACCTTTGAAAATCAAGGTATTACTGAGGTGATTATTGCTAAACAGCGAAATGGTCCAGTGGGTTCGTTGAATTTAGCCTTTATCAAGGAATATGCGCGATTTGAAAATTTAAGCCAGCGGCCAGAGTGAAAAAAATAGTCATACAAAAAATACTTTTTTTTCTAGTTTTTCTTCCTATTCTTGCTTGGGCAGAAGAAGGTGCTTTTGAGCAATCCCAAGAGGTTAAAAAGGTTACTGTGATTGAGGTAGAAGGAAATACGTCTATCAATACAAATACTATTCTTTCAAAAATGAAAACAAAAGTTGGCAGTCCTTATTTAGATAATATAATTAGTGATGATATAAAGCGGCTTTATCTTTTGGGTTATTTTAGTGATATTAGCGTAGAGACTACTGATTATGAGGATGGTGTTAAGGTTAAGATTATTGTGGTGGAGCGGCCGGTCATTAAAAAGATTACATTCCGCGGCTTTCGTCATCTTTATACGAAGGATGAAAGATTTAAAAAAGCGATTAAGACAAAAGAGGCTCAATACCTGGATTATCCTACTCTAAAGGAGGACTGCCAGCGATTGAAGGATATGTATGTAAAAAAGGGATTTTCGCAAGCAGAGGTGAGCTTTAAAGTAGAGACTGACCCGCAGACTCAGGAAGCGCAGGTAGAATTTAAAGCACAAGAAAGCAGGCGAATGAAAATTAAAAAGATTTATATTGAAGGAAACAATGCCTTTCGGGATAAGCGCATCTTGAGGATAATGAAAACAAAGAGGGCCTGGTTTTTTGGTAGAGGGATATTAAGGGAAGAGGTATTAGAAGAGGACATGGAAAGGATACGGTCTTTTTATCAAAGCCATGGTTTTTCCGATTTAGTTGTAGATTACCTGATTAAGGCAGACCCCAAAAGGCCAAATTTATTGTATATTAGCGTAGTTATTCAGGAAGGAGAACAATATTTTGTCGGTAAGATAAAGATTGAAGGAAACAAGGCCATTACTGAGGCGCAAATACGAGAAAAAATCAGCGTTTGTCTTCCTGGAAAGATTTTTTCAAATGAGGGAATAAAGCAAGATAAGTTTTCAATCCTCGGTTTATATTTTGATCAGGGTTATATTAGTGCAAACGTGCGGGAAATCACCTCTTTAGATCCAAGCACCGGTCAGGTTAATATTACTTATAATATCGAAGAATTTGAGATGATTTATGTAAATAAGATTAAGATTCGCGGTAATATTAAAACTAAGGATGTGGTTATTCGCCGTGAACTAAGGATTTTTCCGGGAGATGAGTTTAACGGAGAGAATCTTCGCCGCAGCAGGGAAAGGCTCACCAATTTAGGATTTTTTGAAGAGATAAGTTTTGATACGCAGGCAACAGATATTGCCGATCAGCGGGATTTGATTGTTGAGGTAAAAGAAACAAAAACAGGAATGTTTAGTTTTGGAGGCGGTTATTCTACAGTAGATGAGTTTATTGGCTTTATTGAGATTGAACAGAAAAACTTCGATTGGAAAAACTGGCCATACTTTACTGGTGATGGCCAGAATTTGAGACTGCGCGCAGAAATGGGAACAGTTAATGAGAATTTTAACCTGAGTTTTACCGAACCGTGGTTATTTGATTATCCGGTTTCTTTTGGCTTTGATGCTTATAGGGTTAGCCATGACCGCGAGGGAGATGTAGGCTGGGGTTATGATGAAAAAAGGACAGGTAGCGGTATTCGTTTAGGCAAAGAACTCTCCGAACACGTTAGGGGAAGGTTTAACTATTGCTTTGAGAGAGTTAAGATTGGCGATGTTCTGTCTACGGCAAGCACCGACCTAAAAGATGAAGAGGGCACGAATGATATTTCCAGTATTGGGTTGGGTTTAACCTATGATAGCCGGGACAATGTATTTAATCCAAGAAAAGGGATATTAGCAGGATGTGATTTTACTCTTGCCGGCGGCCCGGTAGGAGGAGATAAGGATTTCTTTCGCATCCAGACAAATACCTCGAAGTTCTTTCCCTTGTTCCGTGGCTCGAGTTTAGAGATGAGAGCAAGAACCGGTTTTGTTGCGGATTATCATGGGCAAGATGTGCCAATCTACGAGCGATTCTTTGCCGGTGGAGCATATACTATCCGCGGCTATGAAGAGAGGACAGTTGGGCCTTTTGATAGGGACTCCAAGGATCCATTGGGCGGTAGATCTATGTTTATTGGAAATATAGAATACACATATCCTGTTTTTGAATTTTTAAGATTAGCAACATTTTATGATACAGGCAATGTCTGGGAAAAGATTGGTGATTTTGGGAAGAAGGGCTTTAAAAACGCAGTGGGCCTTGGCCTGCGCCTCAAGACGCCAATTGGGCCAATAAGACTTGATTATGGCATCCCATTAAATATACAACCAGGCGAAGAGAGGAAAAAGTCTGGTAGGGTGCATTTTAGTATGAGTCATGGGTTTTAGGTCAAATTCACCCCGGTAGCAAAACGCTGCGAAAATTTAGACTAAACTAAATTTTCTTGCAGCTATCGGGATAATTCGACTAAATAACTTACGTTCATCCGCCACAGAACTTTGGCGGACTCCGTAAGTTATGGTCTCATTAAAGGAGGAGTAATGAAGCTTAAAAGGGTCTTGGGTTTTGTTTTGGTATTGACCTTGGTTTTAGGCACAACATTTGCCTATGCCGAGACTAAGGTTGCTTATCTTGATTTGGGTAAGATTTTCGATGCCTATAAAAAGACAAAGGAATACGATCAGGTTTTAGCAGAAAAAGAAAAGAGCTATGGAGAAGAGAGAGAAAAGAAGATTACAAAAGTTAGAGGATTACAAGAAAGCCTCGAAGTCTTAAGTGACGCAGAAAAGGAAGAGAAAAAGCCAGAATTAGAATCAGAGATTAAGGAGTTACAGGAGTTTGACCGTAATCAGCAGGAGGTTTTAGGAAAAGAACGCAATGAAAGGGTTAAGGAAATATTTGATGACATCAAGAAGAATATTGCGGAATATGCGCAGAATAATGATTATGAGATAGTATTTGATAGCCGTGCGCTGGTGTATGAGAATAAGGATTTAGATATTACATCAGAAGTTCTCAAGATTCTTAATCAGGACTAAATGGAAATAACACTAAAAGAGATTGCTGATTTTGTTGGGGGTAAGCTTCTGGGGGATGGAGACTTAGTAGTGAGGAGGGTGGCTGGAATAAAAGAGGCAAGGTCAGGTGATATTACCTTTCTTGCTAACTCAAAATATATTTCCTTGCTTTTACAGACTCAAGCTTCTGCTATTATTGTTCGCCCTGATATTACTGAAGCACTCAAGCCGGTCATACAAGTTGATAATCCATCCGAGGCCTTTACTAAAATCGTGGAAAGGTTTTATCCACAGGAAAAAAAGCACCCTCAGGGGATTCACCCCAGCGCAGTAGTTGCGCCTTCGGCAAAGATTGAGGAAGGCGTTGCCATTGGCGCCTATTCTGTAATTGAAGAGGCTGCAGTTATTGGAAAAGACTCGATTATTTATTCCGGTTGTTTTATTGGTCGTCATACAGAGATAGGATGTAACTGTTTAATCTATCCCTCTGTTTGCATTCGAGAAGATACGTCTGTTGGCAATCGCGTGGTTATCCAGAGCGGCACAGTAATTGGCTCTGATGGATTTGGTTTTCTGACTAAGAACGGAATTCATCGGCGCATTCCTCAAATCGGAGTCGTTGTTATTGAGGACGACGTAGAGATTGGCGCAAATGTAGCGATTGACCGGGCAAGATTTGACAAGACAGTGATTGGCAAAGGCACAAAGATAGACAATCTTGTGCATATTGCACACAATGTTGTCATTGGTAAGAATTGTTTTATTGTTGCCCAGGTAGGCATTTCCGGAAGCACCACTATTGGTGATAATGTTACCCTTGCCGGTCAGGTTGGTCTTGTTGGACATGTTAATGTTGGCGATGGAGCAGTGGTGATGGCAAAGTCCGGGATAAGTAAATCGGTTGCACCGGGTGAGATAGTCTGGGGCATTCCGGCAAGAGCACATATGCAGGCCAAGCGCATAAATGCTTCCCTGGCAAAGTTACCCGAACTCCTTAAGACTGTTGCTGAACTAAAACAGAAATTGAAAGAAGGAAAGAAGAGAAAAGATGGCAAAGCAGAGGACAATAAGTAAAGAGACAGAAGTGGAGGGCGTAGGTCTCCATACGGCTAATCCTGCAAGAATAAGATTTAAGCCAGCGGGAGAAAATCACGGCATTGTGTTTGTTCGCAAAGATTTGGAAGGCAGTCCCTCGATTGGAGTCTTGCCGGAAAACGTCCTTTTTAATCTCTCGTTTTTTCGGCGCACATCATTGGGTAATAATGGAGTTGAGATTCATACTGTAGAGCATTTAATGGCAGCGTTGTGTGGTTTAGAAATTGACAATCTAATTATTGAGATTGACAACATTGAGGTTCCTGGTTTAGATGGAAGCGCCAAAGACTTTGTTGATGCGTTATTAAAAGCGGGGATTTATGAGCAGGCAGAGGAGCGTCATTGTTTTTCTTTGCGTGAGGCGGTTTTTGTAGAAGAAGAAGGGGCAAGTATTGTCGCCATACCGTCTAATGATTTTAAAATCTCTTATACTTTAAGTTATCCGGGGATACCAGCCCTAGAAACAGGATATTTAGAATATTTAATATCAAGCAATACATTTTCTGATTCGTTTGCCGGGGCACGAACATTTTGCCTGGAAGAGGAAGCCGGTGATTTACAAGGCAAGGGCTTGGGGAAGGGCGCAAGTTATCGAAACACATTGGTTGTTGGCAAAAGAGGTGTCGTCAAGAACAAACTGCGCTTTCCCGACGAGTTTGTCCGGCATAAAATTTTGGATTTAATGGGTGACTTTTATCTTTTAGGCACATCCTTAAAGGCACACATAATTGCCATAAGGAGCGGCCATTTTTTAAATCTGAAGTTACTGAAAAAAATTTATCAACAGAAGCTGAGAGCTTCTCGCTCGGCAATAAAATTAAATTATACACCTGCCGAAGGCAAGCAATTAGATACTGAGGCGGTGATGCGTGTTTTACCTCATCGGCCACCATTTCTTTTTGTGGACAAAATCATTGATTTAGAAGAGGGCAAGCGCTGTGTGGGAATAAAGAATCTTACCATCAATGACTATTTTTTCAAAGGGCATTTTCCCCAGCGGCCAGTAATGCCTGGTGTTTTAGTGATTGAGGCAATGGCACAGGTTGGCGGCGTAATGATGTTGTCTCTTGCCCAAAACCGGGGAAAACTTGCTTATTTTATGGCTGCAAATAACGTTAAATTTAGAAAACCTGTTTTACCGGGCGATCAACTTGTTTTAGAGGTAAAGGCAGTAAGGATTAAGGCAAAAACCGGACATGTACATGCAGAAGCCCTGGTTGAGGATAAATTGGTAGCAGAGGCAGATTTGATGTTTGCCTTGTCATAAGATGGAAATACACCCTACGGCAATTATTTCTCCTAAAGCAAAACTAGGAAAAGATGTTGAGATTGGCCCATATTCTATCATAGGTGATAATATTAGCATCGGTGAGGGAACAAAAATTGGTGTTCATTGTGTAGTAGAGGGTGATACGACGATTGGCAAGCGCTGCCAGATACTTACAGGGGCAGTCTTAGGTAGTCCGCCGCAGGATCTTAAATATAAAGGTGCAAGAAGTTTTTTGGAAATCGGCGATGAGAATACTATTCGTGAATATGTTACGATGAATCCAGGAACAGAAGAAAATACGAAGACCTGTGTCGGTAGTCATAATCTAATTATGGCTTACTCTCATATTGCCCATAATTGCACTATTGGTAACCACTGTATTATTGCTAATCTTGGCACATTAGCAGGATTTGTTACTATTGAGAATAGGGCAGTCATTGGAGGAATGGTGGCGATACATCAATTTACAAATATTGGCACATTTTCTATTATTGGCGGCTGTTCCAAGGTAATTTCTGATGTTCCGCCTTATTCGACTTGCGATGGGCATCCGGCAAGAATCTATGGTCTTAATCTTGTAGGTTTGCGTCGGGCAGGATTTAAACCAGAAACAATTAAACAGCTTGACCATGCTTTTAAAATATTGTTTGCCGCTGGATTGAATAAAAAACGTGCCTTGGAAAAAATAACCCAACAAAAAACTATTTCTTCCGAAGTAGCCTACCTTATTGATTTTCTCAAAAGATCTAAACGCGGTGTTTGTCGTCATGTATGAATAAAGCCAGGATTGGTCTTATTGCAGGTAATCGGCGATTTCCCTTACTTGTTGCTGAGCAGGCAAAGAAAAAGGATTACGAGGTTGTCGTAATCGCTCTAAAGGGTGAAGCATCACGCTTAATCTGCCGTATCGCTGATAAGGTATATTGGCTGGGATTAGGCGATTTTAATCAGATTTATAAAATATTTAAAGAAGAAGGTGTTGGCGATATTATTTTAGCGGGTCAGATTAGCCCCTACCGTTTATTTAAGAAGGAGGTAAGAGATAATCCCGATTTGAAGGAGATTTTAGATTCTCTTTATGATAAGCGGGCCGATAGTATCTTTGGGGCAATTGCCCAAAGGCTCGAGCAAGGGGGACTACACTTGCTTGATTCCACCCTTTTTTTAGAAGACTTTTTGCCGAAGAAATCAACCTTGACAAAAAAGACACCTAATTTCAATCAATGGGAAGATGTTAATTGGGGTTTTAGTATGGCAAAAAAGATTGCCTCTCTTGATATTGGACAGAGTGCTGCGATTAAGGATAAATCTGTAGTTGCAGTAGAGGCATTAGAGGGGACAGATAATTTAATTCGGCGAGGAGCAAGGATTGCCGGGCAAGGTGTAATCATTGTTAAGGTCAGCAAGCCCAAGCAGGATATGCGCTTTGATGTTCCGGTTTTCGGCTTACATACGATTAAAAATCTTATAAATTGCAAAGCAGCAGGAATTGCCGTTGAGGCACAAAAGACCTTATTTATTGACCAGGAAGAGGCAGTTAAATTAGCCGATAAAAAAGGCATTTTTATCGTGGCAGTATAATTTTGCGCCTATAGCTCAACGGATAGAGCGCCAGCCTTCGGAGCTGGGCGTTGGGGGTTCAAATCCTCCTAGGCGCGCAGGGGGATGGGCCACTAGCTCAATTGGCAGAGCAGGACACTCTTAATGTCAAGGTCGAAGGTTCGACTCCTTCGTGGCCCATTTTTATATTTTCGAGGAGAAAAAATGAAAAAATACGAGATAATTGACCATACTGCTGATATCGGCATCAGGGCTTATGGCAAGGATTTAAAAGAACTTTTTTTGAATGCTGCTTATGCGATGTTTGAGATTATGTTAGAAGCAATAAAGAAAAAGTCAATCTTTCAAAAAAGAGAACATAAGAAATTTATATTAAATAAAGAGGGCAATAACTTAGAAGAGGTTCTTGTTGTCTGGTTGAGTGAATTATTGTATCTGTTTTCTACTGAGGGCTTGATTATGGAGAAGGCAGATATACAGAAATTGGACGGAAGCTCTATTCAGGCAGAGGTAACCGGCAGAATGTTTAGCCCTGATTTTTATCGGATTAAAACCGAGATAAAAGCAGTTACATACCATGAATTAGAAGTCAAAAAGGCGGAGCATGGCTACGAAGTGCAGGTGATTTTTGACGTCTGAACTACATTTGGGACACTGATTTATGGAGTGATTTTAAAATGGCGAATATCTGGGAAGGGCCTTTAGAAAAGATTGATGATTATCGCTGGCGCATACCAAAGACGTATAAGTCAGGTATGCGTGTTCCCGGGTTGATTTATGCTGACGAGAGATTATTAAAGGATATTCGCCACGATAGAGCAGCAGAACAGGTTGCCAATGTTGCTTTTCTGCCCGGTATCGTTAAATATTCCCTGGCAATGCCAGATATTCACTGGGGCTACGGTTTTTGTATTGGCGGTGTGGCAGCAACAGATGTTGAGCAAGGAGGAGTGATTTCTCCTGGCGGAGTTGGTTTTGACATTAACTGCGGCGTCCGTTTAATAAAGACAAATTTCCAATACGATGAGATAAAGGATAAAATTAAGGATTTGGTTTATAGTCTATTCAATGATGTTCCCTCGGGTGTGGGCTCAAAAGGAGAAATAAGGGTTAGTGAAAAAGAGGAACGGGAGATTTTGGTTAAAGGCGCAGGATGGGCAGTTCAGAGGGGCTATGGGACAGAGGAGGATTTGGAATGCACTGAGGAATACGGCGCAATCGCGGGCAGCAACCCTTCGGCTGTTTCAGAAAGAGCCTACAAGAGAGGAAAGGCGCAATCCGGCACTCTTGGTTCAGGCAATCACTTCATAGAAATTCAGGTAATTGATCAGCTCTATGACCAGGAGATATGCGATGAATTAGGCTTGAGACCCGAACAAGTTACATTAATGATTCATTCTGGCTCACGTGGTTTTGGTTATCAGGTTTGCGATGATTATACCAAGAGTATGATTCGCTGTTTAGCCAAATATCAAATCAATGTTCCTGACCGGCAGCTTGCCTGTGCGCCGTTAAATTCTCCTGAGGGAAGAGAGTATCTTGGGGCAATGAAATGCGCCGCAAATTATGCCTGGGCGAATCGCCAGTGCCTGATGCATTTAGCGCGAAAGTCCTTTGAGAAGATTTTTAATAAATCCTGGGAGAGTATGGGGATGTATCTAATCTATGATGTTGCCCATAATATTGCCAAGATTGAAAAGCATATTGTTGATGGTAAAGAAAAGAAACTCTGTGTCCATCGAAAGGGTGCAACGCGTGCCTTTGGGCCGGGTCATCCGGCGCTACCAGATAGATACAAAAAAATAGGCCAGCCCGTAATTATCCCCGGTGATATGGGCAGGAATTCTTATCTTTTAGTCGGCACACAAAAGGCAATGGAGGAGACATTTGGTTCGACGTGTCACGGTGCCGGCAGGCTAAAATCACGCTCGGCAGCCCTAAGATCAATAGATGTAAATAAACTGATGAATGAGTTAGAAACAAAGCATATATTCGTCAGAGCAGCGGGTCGAGGGACAATTATTGAGGAAGCACCAGAGGTTTACAAAGACGTTAATCAGGTTGTTGATGTAGTGCACAATGTTGGTATTGCCAAGCGGGTTTGTCGGATGCGACCGATAGGAGTAATCAAAGGATAGAGGGAGTCCTGAGCGTAGTCGAAGGGGCGACCGATAGGAGTAATCAAAGGATAGAGGGAGTCCTGAGCGTAGTCGAAGGGGCGACCGATAGGAGTAATTAAAGGATAGAGGGAGTCCTGAGCGTAGTCGAAGGGGCGACCGATAGGAGTAATTAAAGGATAAAGATTAGCGTATAGCGTAGAGCGGATAGCGTATAGGAAATGCTGGATATAAAATTTATTAGAGAAAATCAGAATTTAGTAAAGAAATCCATCAAGGACCGTGGCCTGAAATTGGATTTAGAAGAGGTGATTATAATTGATGATTCTCGGCGAGAGATTCTGATTAAACTTGAGGAACTGCGTCGAAGAAAAAATCTTGCCAATGATGAAATTTCCCAACTCCTGAAAGAAAAAAAAGACACAAAGGCAAGGATTAAAACAATAAAGGCTGCGTCTGAAGAGATAAATGAATTGGAAAATAGACTCAAAGAGAATCAGGCTAAATTAAATCAACTGCTTTTAGTTATTCCTAATATTACTCACTCATCAGTTCCGGTAGGGGATGTGCAGGCAAAGAAAATTGTACGCTCATGGGGTACAACCCCACAGTCTGGCTTCGAGCCTTTAACTCACTTGGATTTGGCACAAAATTTAGATATCATTGATTTTGGCCGTGCGGCAAAAATGAGTGGTTCTAACTTTGTGCTCTATAAAGGCTGGGGCGCAAGATTGGAACGCGGCCTGATTAACTTTATGCTCGATTTACATACAAAAAAACACAAGTATGTTGAGATTTTTCCTCCATTCTTGGTGAATCGTCAGGCAATGACAGGAACAGGACAACTGCCGAAATTAGAAGAAGATATGTATCAGCTAAAGGATGATGATTATTTTTTAATCCCCACTGCAGAAGTGCCGGTTACCAATATCTTTAGAGATGAAGTATTAAAGGAAGAAGATTTACCGATTTATTATACTGCCTATACTGCTTGTTTTCGGCGCGAGGCAGGCTCTTACGGAAAACACACCAAAGGCTTAATTCGCGTGCATCAGTTTAATAAAGTTGAGCTGGTTAAATTTGTAAAACCTGAGGACTCTTACGAGGAATTAGAAAGCTTAGTAAAAGATGCTGAAGAGGTTTTACAACTATTGGGTCTGTCTTATCGGGTTGTTTTGCTGCCCACTCGGGATTTGAGCTTTGCTGCCTCTAAATGTTATGACCTTGAGGTTTATGCACAAGGTCTTGATATGTGGCTTGAGGTTTCCAGTTGCTCTAATTTTGAAAGTTTTCAAGCTCGGCGGTCAAATATAAGATTTAGACGGGCAAGCGGACAAACGGGCAAACGGGTAACGCAATACCTGCATACTTTAAATGGCTCAGGCGTTGCTCTTGCGCGCACAATGGCTGCGATTATGGAAAATTATCAAAACGAAGATGGTTCAATAAATATACCAAAGGCTCTACAGCCTTACTTAGATGGAAAATCAAGAATTTCCTAAACAGCAAATTAGGCCGCAAGTTTTTCCAAAAGGTGGTTTTCATAAGCAAAGATTCTTTACTATTTTGAAATTTATCATCGTGCTCTTTCTTTTGCCCTGGATATTTGCCTTCACCGTGAGTTTTCTTTCTCAATCCAGGCTAATCGAAGGCACGACACTTAGTTCATTTTGGTATGGTGTAATTAGCTTTTTAGCCGCCCATCTTTTTGTCTATGAAATGCGTATTGTTTACAATAAAGGACAGAAGATTACCGAAGGCATCTTTCGCTTTTTCTCGCCTCTGGTAAGATTGGCGCCTTTTGTTTTGCCGATTTACACCATCCTTTTATTCTTAATCTATTGTTTCCTCTCGCTCTTTACGAGAAGTTTTTGGCTTTTACAATGCTTTATGTTTCTTTTTGGCTTCAGTTTTTCTTTACACCTTGTATTAAGCGCCAAGTCTTTGCAAAATCGGCAAAGGGATTTTTTTAAAATAAACTATTTTTTTGCCTTCTTTTTTGTCTATATTATAAATGTCATTTTGCTTGCCTCTATGCTTAGTATCCTCTTTGGGTCATTCTCAAGTTTATTATTCTTTAAACAATCCTACCAGATAACGAGAACTATTTTCTCTGCTATATTCTGCCAACTCTTCTAAAGAATCCTCTTATAATTGACAATAGAATATAATAATGATATGATTTAAAATTGGAGGGCTGTGATAATTGGTAGTCAGGCGGTCTTGAAAACCGTTGTCCCGAAAGGGATTGGGGGTTCGAGTCCCTCGCCCTCCGCCAGTTATAAATTTCCTGCGTAATTTTTGGAGGAATGCGTGAGTGGTTGAAGCGGGCGCTCTCGAAAAGCGTTAGGGCCGCAAGGCTCTCGGAGGTTCGAATCCTCCTTCCTCCGGATAATAAATTAAGGAGAGGTCGCGTAGCCCGGTTTAGCGCGCACGCCCGGAGAGCGTGTGACTCGAAAGGGTCCGTGGGTTCGAATCCCACCCTCTCCGCCATTAATTTTGACTTACCTAACTGCTTATTTTACATATAGTTACAAACATAGATAAATTTCAAATTAACACAGGTAATCTGTGCTCATCATAGGAAAATAATAGTTGTATACAATGCTATCCAATAGTGTTATTATGAATTAAAATGACACAAACACTACGCCAGACAAACACTTCTTTTTACGGCCTTGGGATTGCACCGAGAATACTGGATATACTGGATCGAATGAAGTTTACAGTTCCTACGCCGATTCAACATAAAGCCATACCCATTGCCATAGAAGATAAAGATATTATAGGAGTTGCGCAGACCGGCACGGGCAAGACACTTGCCTTTGCCGTTCCTATTATTCAGCGCCTTTCCCAGAGGAAGGGCCGCGCGCTGATTCTTGTACCTACTAGGGAACTTGCTATTCAGGTTAATGAGGCGTTTCAGAAGATTGCCTTGTCGTTTGGCATAAAGACAGCTGTTATTATAGGCGGCGCATCTATGCATCTGCAGCTAAAAGCACTAAGAAAAAACCCGCGTGTTCTGATTGCTACTCCCGGACGTCTTGTCGATCACATGGAGCGACGCACAGTTCTTTTGGCTGATGTAAATGTCCTGGTTTTGGATGAGGCGGATCGTATGCTTGATATGGGATTTCTGCCACAGATTGAAAGAATTATTAAATTTGTTCCACGAAAC
>JADHWR010000026.1 GCA_016783355.1 Candidatus Omnitrophota bacterium
TCAGCGGGTCCTGTCTCGGCAGAGCCCAAAATTGTCCTCGCTCAAGGGGAAGCCTCTATAGGGCATAATTCGCTGCGGGCTATTTTGGGCCGCCCACTGCCTCGCCACCCGCTTACACTCTCTAACAGAGCAAGCATTATGATTATGTGCATCTGGCTCTTGATTAGCTTAACTTTTTTGGCTGTATCAATTGGAAGATTGGCCTTTTCTCAGATTAATTTCTCCCGTTTTTATCTTGGCCGGCAATTCTCTTATTATCTGGCCAAGGCCGCAGTAAGGGAAGCCTGTCTTGAGCGTGATAATGATATGACCCCCAATTACGATACACTTAGTGAACTGCGCACTCCGCGCAAAATTGATTTTGAGGATTATGAGGGTGAATATTTTTTAATTGATGAGGAAAGTAAGATAAATATAAATACAGCAGAGAAGGAAACTCTGACCAGGTTATTTGATTCAGAATCTTTAGCGCAGAATATAATTGATTATCGCAAAGAGAAAGAGAAGCAGCTCTTTTCTTCTATTGTAGAGCTTTTAGATGTGGAGGGGATGGACTGGATGGGTGAAGATTTTTTCGAAGAGATAAAGAATCTGATTACCGTAGATAGCAATAGTTACGTTAATATTAACACTGTCCCCAAGGAAGCTCTTTTGGCTTTAGGCTGCAGCGAGGTTGCGGCAGAAGAAATTTTATGCTTTCGTAATAATAACATTTTTGATTCGCGCACAACTATCTCTTCGGTGTTTAACGACTTAGGAATAGAGTGCGAGGAGAGCAACTTATTAAGACCCAATTCCTCAAATTATACGATAAGGACCTCTGCTTATATTGGAAAAAGGGTAGCTGGAAATTTGGATGCGGCTATTGTTAAAGAAACCGGAGGATTCTATGTAAAATCCTGGAAGAGGACCTCTCCTAAGCAGTATTGTCAGTATCTTAGAAATCTTGACGAGGAATATGGATTCTCCTTCGGGGAAGAATCTCAAGTATGCAGCTTGTGTGATATAGATTGACTTCGTTTTGTTGGGGCGGTATAATAAGTGAACAGGGAGGTTAAAAAATGGCTTTAGCAAAACAGAAAAAAGAGGGATTAATTCATGAATACAAGAATCATCCTAAAGATACCGGCTCAACCGCGGTTCAAATTGCGTTATTAACAGAGAGGATAAATTTGTTAGGTGAGCATTTTAAGAATCATAAGAAGGACACAAATTCTCGCCGGGGACTGCTTGTGCTTGTCGGAAGGCGCCGCCGCCTACTCAACTATTTAAAAAAGGTAGATAAAGATAAATATGAGGAGCTTAACAACAGATTAGCGCTTAGATAAAATGGAGTCCAAACTTATGAATAAAGCAGAGATAAATTTCGGAAGAAACGATTTAATTATCGAAACAGGCCATTTAGCCAAACAGGCAAATGGGGCGGTAACGGTTCAGTACGGCGCAACAGTGGTTTTGGTAACCGCCTGTATTGGTGAGGTTAGGGAAGATATAGATTTTTTTCCGTTAACTGTAGAATATCAGGAAAAAACTTATGCAGCAGGCAGAATTCCCGGAGGGTTTTTTAAGCGTGAGGGAAGGCCATCAGAAAAAGAGATTCTAAGTGCGCGAGTTGTTGACCGCTCGATCAGGCCGAATTTCCCCAAAGGGATGCGCAATTCCGTGCAGATAATGGCTGTTGTTTTTTCCAGTGATGCCGAGAACTCTCCAGATATTTTAGCGGTAAATGGTGCAAGCCTGGCTTTGGCAATTTCCAATATTCCCTTCCTTGAGCTTGTGGCGAGTTGCCGCGTCGGGTTGGTTAATAACGAATTCATTCTTAATCCCACCTACCAGGAGTTAGAAAAATCAGATTTGGATTTGGTGGTTTCGGCCAATAAAAAAGGTATTGTGATGTTAGAGGCCAAGGCCAATCAGGTAAGTGAGGATAGATTCATCGATGCCCTGAAGTTTGCCCAGAGTAATTTAGAAAGGCTTCTCGTTGAAGAAGAGGCCTTTGTTAAGGCTAATGCCAGGCCAAAGGCTCAGTTAGAGTTCAAAGAGATTAATCCCGATTTAGAGGAGAAGATTACCCAGTTTTCTGAGGACAGGCTCAAGGAGATACTTCTTTTAAGTAAAAAAGAGGAGCGGCAGGAGGCAATTGAAAGCTTAAGTAAAGAATTGGGAGAAAAACTTGGTCCCTTAGGTTATTCTGACGAAGATATAAAATTCACCCTCAATGAGGTAGAGAGGCAAGCAGTGCGCAGTTTCATCCAGAAGACAGGCCGGCGTATTGATGGTAGAGACCCCAGGGATATCCGGCCGATTGAGTGCTGTGTTCCCTTTCTGCCCCGTACACACGGCTCAAGTTTATTTACGCGGGGCCAAACCCAGAGCCTTTGTGTAACAACATTAGGCACAGGCGAGGATGAGCGGTTGGTTGAGGCGCTGGAAGGGGAAAAATACAAATCTTTTATGCTTCATTATAACTTTCCTCCTTTTAGCGTGGGTGAGACAAAGCCTGTGCGCGGTCCGGGTCGTCGTGAGATTGGACACGGTGCTTTGGCCGAAAGGGCCTTGTCTTATGTTATGCCTTCCAAGGATGAATTTCCTTATACGGTTCGTGTTGTTTCCGAGATATTGGAATCCAATGGCTCTTCAAGTATGGCAACAGTATGCAGCGCCTCATTGGCTTTGATGGATGCCGGTGTTCCGATAAAAGACGCAGTAGCAGGGATTGCTTTAGGATTGATTAAGGGAAAAGAGAATATTCTTCTTACTGATATTGCTGGTGTTGAGGACTATTTTGGCGATATGGACCTTAAGGTTGCCGGAACAAAGGAGGGAGTAACTGCTGTGCAGTTGGATTTAAAGATTGACGGCATAGAGATTGATTTGTTAAATGAGGCACTGATTCAATCAAGAGAGGCACGATTGAAGGTTTTGGAAAAGATGACAGCGACGATTGCTTCTCCTCACGAGAAGATTGCCGACTTTGCTCCTCATATTCAAATAATCAAGATTGACCCGGAGAAGATTGGGGATTTGATTGGCCCAGGCGGAAAGATAATCAAAAAGATTATCAGCACTACAGGAGTAACGGTAGATGTCGAGGATGATGGAAAGGTTTTGGTTGGCTCAACAAGCGCCCAGGCGCAAGAGGCGGCTTTGGGTATGATTAAAGAGGTTACCGATGACATAGAGATTGGCCGGGTTTATAAAGGCAAGATAAAACGCATTATGCCTTTTGGTGCATTTTGTGAGATTTGTCGCGGTCGAGAGGGCCTGATTCATGTTTCTGAGTTGGCCAATCACTTTGTGCGTAATGTTGAAGATGAGGTGAAACTCGGAGACATGGTTGAGGTTAAGGTAATTGGCATTGATGAATCGGGCCGGATTAAGCTAAGCAAAAAACAAATCTCTAATGAAGGCGTCCCAGAAGGTTGAGATAAAAGCAATTCTTTTGTTTGCTGCGGCAATACTTTTCTTTGTCAGTTTCGTCTCATTTACGCCACAAGATTTAGCATTTTATACATCCCACCCCAATGCTGCACCTCACAATCTTATTCGCACCTTTGGTGCTTATGTTGGAGCCCTATTTTTATTTTTTATTGGCTGGATAAGGTATCTTGTTCCTCTCCTTATGATTCTGTGGGCAATTAAACTTTTTCGTGATAAAGAATTAGATTTGCGCATCGTTCATATTATTGGTATCACTGTTTTGCTCGTTTGCCTGAGCAGCTTGGTGGCTTTGTTTGCTTCGGCAGATGAGGTGCGTCAATTTGCCCTTGCCGGTCTGATTGGCTCCCTTCTTTTTAATATCACCGCAGAGTATTTTGGTAAATTAGGGGCTTTTATCATTTTTCTTAGTCTTGTTTTGTTATCATTGGGTTTAGTTTTTAATGTTTTGTACTCCCAGATTTTTTTAAGCCTAAGAGCGTTATTTAAGCGTTTATCTAAATTCCTTCCTAAGCCGAGAAAAGTAGTATTTAACCTAAAAGAGAGGAAGCCCAAGATATTGCCCAAAATATTGCCTCCCAGGATTTCTATTACTAAACCTGTCCCATCTCAACCTGTCCCACCTCGGAGGTGGGACAAGGGTATTGTTAAACCAAAAGAAGAGGTGCTCTCTGCTGGGGTTAGAGAGGGATATACTCTTCCTCCTTTAGACCTTTTAGATTCTCCAGTTCCTATAGAGAAGCGTAAGATTAAAGAGGATTTAACAGCCCTTTCGCGAATATTAGAAGAGACATTGAGTGATTTTGGGATAAGCGCGAAGGTGACGAATGTTGAGCGAGGGCCAGCAATTACCCGCTATGAGCTTGAGCCAGCACCGGGGATTAAATTAAATCGTATTTCCTCTTTAGCTGATGATATTGCCTTGACAATGAAGGCGCAGTCAGTAAGAATTTTGGCGCCGATTCCGGGTAAAGGCAGGGTTGGCGTGGAGGTTCCGAATATAGAGAGTGCCTTTGTTAATCTAAAAGAAATTTTAGAAACTGAGGAATTTCAGGGTTTTCCGGAGAAACTCGGCCTTGCTTTAGGCAAAGATATATCTGGTAAATCTGTAGTCGCTGACCTGGGGGAGATGCCTCATCTTTTAATTGCCGGCACAACCGGTTCAGGCAAGACAGTTTGTGTCAACAGCTTGATTCTTTCTTTGCTTTTTCGTGCTACACCAGAAGAGGTAAAATTTCTTATGGTTGACCCCAAAAGGGTGGAGCTGGCCCCTTATAATAATCTACCGCATTTATTATGTCCTGTCGTAACAGAGGCAAAAAAGGTTACAGCTGCTTTAACCTGGCTGGTTGGTGAGATGGAGAGGCGTTATGAGCTTTTTGCCGAGGAGGGCAAAAGAGATATTGAGACTTATAATCAGGAAAGAGAAGAGAAGATTCCTTATATTGTTGTTATTGTTGATGAGTTAGCTGATTTAATGGCATTGACCTCTCATCAGCTTGAGTCAGTTATTGGTCGTCTTGCGCAGTTGTCCCGCGCCGTAGGAATTCACCTTATCTTAGCAACGCAGAGGCCATCAGTAAATGTAATTACCGGTGTGATTAAAGCAAATTTCCCGGCACGTATTTCTTTTAAGGTAGCCTCTAAGGTAGATTCACGAACTGTCCTCGATGCGAATGGAGCAGATAAACTTAAGGGATGCGGTGATATGCTTTTTTTAAAACCTCAGGAATCTCGTTTGATTCGGGCCCAGGGGTGTTTGACAACTGAAAAGGAGATTGAGAGGGTAGTTGATTTCATAA
This sequence comes from Candidatus Omnitrophota bacterium, assembly GCA_016783355.1. GTDB lineage: Bacteria > Omnitrophota > Gorgyraeia > Gygaellales > JAHJCI01 > BS750-G32. The sequence goes on from JADHWR010000026.1 coordinate 5,241, forward strand.
AGAAACAAAGGTCAAATTCTGTTTATGATGAGGAGATTTTAAAAAAGAAGATTCACTCAGCGCTTAGTGCACAGGAAAAGGATGAGTTTTATGATGAAGCTGTGCGGCTAATTATAGAAACAGGCCAGGCATCCGTATCTATTTTACAGAGGCGCATGCGTTTAGGCTACACCCGTGCAGCAAGGATTATTGATGCGATGGAAGAAGAAGGCCTTGTTGGCCCTTTTGAGGGCAGCAAGCCGCGGCGTATTCTTGTAGACAGAGAAGAATGGCTTAAAATAAATTCAAATATCAAAGATCAAAATGCAAAGTGACATATTGAAGCGCAAAGCGAAAAGCGAAAGGCGCAAAACTGAAACTAAAAACTCAAAACTTTCTTAAAAAAACTTTAAACTTTACACTTTAGTCTTACGCTTTTCGCTTTAAGTTTTACGCTTTAGGCTAACGTAACTAATATCAAAATGACAAGGGGCGAGCAATTAAAGAAGGCGAGAGAAGCTAAAGGCAAAACCTTAGATGAGGTTTATGCGGCAACCAGGATTCAGCCATACCTTATTCGTGCTTTAGAGGAAGACAGACCCACGGACCTTGCTCCTATTTACGAAGAGTCAATGCTGAGGAGTTATTGTGCATTTTTGGGCATTGATTTAAAAGAGCCCTCCCGAGAAAAAGAGCTTTTTCAGGAAAAAGAAAAAGAAGAACGAAGACCTCAAAAAGAAAGCGTAAAGTTTACCCCCCGGTCTTTTGTAAAGAGAGGTATCCCTCTTACTAAGTTAGTTTTTCTGATCATCCTTTTTGTTTTTGCCATTTTTGCTTTTAAAATTGGCAAGAGCATTTCTTTGTGGCGAGCCACTTCCGCAGAGAAAAAGAAATCTTCCTTCGTTTCTCAAGAGGGACAGAGCGTCGCAGAGGTTAAAGGTATTTTCCCGAAATTATGTATCCGTGCTAAAGAAAATTGTTGGCTTAAGGTGAAGCTCGATGGCAATACTGTTTTTAGGGGCACATTAAAAAGAGGCAGTACAGAGACCTGGCAGGCAAGAAAAAAAATAGAATTTTCTTTGGGCAATGCCGGCGGTGTAAAAGTAGAGGTAAATGGGCGGTTAATCCGCTCTTTAGGAAAGCGGGGACAGGTGATTAAGAATATTGTTGTCACAAAAGAGGGGCTCAGCGCACCAAAATGAAAAAAGTTGGTATTTTGAGTCTTGGCTGTGCGCGTAATCTCATTGATTCTGAGATTTTCCTTGGCCGATTGAAGACAAAGGACTACGAGATTGTTAAGATAGAGGATGCGCAGACTGCGATTATCAATACCTGTACCTTTATCAAAGAGGCAAAAGAGGAATCAATCGATAGGATTTTAGATTTAATCCAGTTAAAAAAGGAAGGCAGACTAAAGAAGATTATTGTTTGCGGTTGCTTAGTCCAGCGCTATAAAGAGAGGCTTTCTAAGGAATTACCTGAGGTTGATGCTTTTGTGGGCGTGCCAACTTTTAACCATTCTCCTTGCCATTATCGGCTTAGTCCTGACTACTATGCCTATGTTAAGATTTGTGAGGGCTGCTTAAGTAATTGCAGTTTTTGCATAATTCCCAAGATTAAAAAATTTGCCTCCCGTGCGATAGAGTCAATACTTTGCGAGATTAAAGAATTAGACTTAAAGGGATGCCGGGAGATTAACATTATTGGTCAGGACATTACTACGTATGGCCGGGATTTGTATCAGCGTTTTAAATTGACAGAGTTATTAAAGGAAATTACGAGGATTACAAAGAATATAAAGTGGGTAAGATTACTTTACCTTTCTCCCGAGCGCATCACTGACGATTTAATTAAATTAATTGCTGATTCAGAAAAGATTGTCAAATATGTGGACTTGCCCCTCCAGCATGTTAATAACCGTATCCTGAGGCTTATGGGCCGGGCGACAACCAAGAAGCAAATTTATGAGTTAATTGATAAAATTCGCAGAACCATATCCAATGTGGTCTTGCGAACATCCTTGATTGTTGGTTTTCCTACAGAAACGGAGGAGGAGTTTTTGGAGTTATTAAATTTTATTAAAGAGGTAAGGTTTGAGAGATTAGGCGCGTTTATCTACTCGCAGGAGGAGGGAACAGTTGCCGCTCAATTGGAGGGTCAGATACCACAAAGGGTTAAAGAAAGACGCTTCAATATGATTATGTCGGCTCAGCAAGAGGTTGCACGCAAGCTTAATCAGAGATTTTTAGGCAGGGACCTGGATGTTTTAATCGAAGAAAAGAAAGAGCCTCATCTTTTTCTTGGCCGCAGCCAATACGATGCTCCGGAAGTAGATGGCCTGGTTTGGGTAAAGTCGAGAGAGGATTTAGAGGTAGGTAGTTTTCAAAAGACAAGGATCATAGATGCCTGGGAATATGACCTTGTTGGAGAAATCTGCGGGGAGGATTTATGAATATAGCTAATCGGATAACGTTGTCGCGTATAGTTCTTACATTTATCTTTATGTTCTTTTTATTCTGTAAGGGGTTTTGGGCAAAGACAGCAGCACTTTTAATATTTATTTTAGCAGCATTTTCGGATTTTGTTGATGGCTGGATTGCCAAAAAAAAGGACGTAGTCAGTGATTTTGGGAAATTTATGGATCCGATTGCGGATAAGATTCTGGTTTTGGCGGCATTTTCTGCCTTTGTTCAGATGCACTTGATTGCGGCGTGGATGTTAGTGATTATTATTGCGCGAGAGTTAGTGATTACTTCTCTTCGCCTCTTTGCTTTAAATAAAGGGAGAATTCTCTCTGCATCCCGGGCAGGTAAACACAAAACCGCTTTTCAGATGTTTGTCATCTTTTGCATTTTAGGTTTTATTAATGTAAAGGAGGTATATCTTAAGTGGTTTACCTGGAATCCATCATGGGAGAAATCCTTTCGTTACGGCATAAACATCCTGATGTTAATTGTCGTTGGACTCACCCTTTATTCAGGTATTTCCTACCTTTGGCAGAATCGAAAGGTGATTACCAAGATATAATTAACATCGCTCTGTATTAAGTAAATTCAAATATCGGATTTGAAGCGCAAAACGAAAAGCGAAAAGCGCAAAGTTAAAACGCAAAACTCAAAACTTTCTTAAAAAAACTTTGAACTCTACACTTTAGTCTTACGCCTTTCGCTTTAGGCTTTACGCTCTCTAGGTTTTTGCATTTATGTTATGTATAGTTTTCTTATTAAACTGATTCCTACCTTTTTCTTCGTTGGCTACCTTCCTTTAGTCCCGGGCACATGGGGGAGTCTTGCGGGATTGGTAATTTATTATTTTACCCACCATAATTTAGTCTATTTTCTACTTATTCCTATCTTTTTAATCTTAGGCTTTGGTTTTTGCACAAAGGCAGAAAAGAAGCTTGAGCGAAAGGACAGCCCCAAGATTGTCATTGATGAAGTTGCGGGGATGCTTTTGTGTTTTTTATTCCTCCCCTTTTCTTTACAAACTTTAATTCTTGGCTTTTTTATTTTCAGACTTCTCGATGCAGTAAAGCCCTATCCAGCAAATAAATTACAGAGACTTTCCGGGGCCCCCGGTATTATGGGCGATGATATCGTTGCTGCGTTCTATACCAATCTCATCCTTCAAGTAGTTACAAGATTAACCTAATTTGAATCAGGCGGGTCCTGTCTCGGCGGAGCCCAAAATTGTCCTCGCTCAAGGGGAAGCCTCTATAGAGTATAATTCGCTGCGGGCTATTTTGGGCCGCCCACCCATTCGACAAGCTCAGGGTTGGCACTGAGCAAAGTCGAAGTGCCCACCGCCTCGCCACCCGCTTATAAATGAGAACCCGTTTCCAGTTTCTCCAAGATTAACCTAATAACGTAAAGCGAAAAGCGTAAGACTAAAGTGTAGAGTTCAAAGTTTTTAAGAAAGTTTTGAGTTTTACACTTTAACTTTGCACTTTTCGCTTTTCGTTTTGCGCTTTAAGATTGACATACCTTGTTTTTCTTCTATAATAACTTTGTTATGAAAACATTGCCGAATAAATCGGGGTACTTTGGGGAATTTGGAGGGAGATTCGTGCCGGAAACACTAATCTATGCCCTGGATGAGCTGGAGAAGGAGTATTTTGCGGCAAAGAAGGATACACGTTTTAGAAAGGAATTTGATGATTATCTGCGTGAATATGCGGGAAGACCTACCCCATTATATTTTGCCAAAAATCTGAGCCGCATTTTAGCCAAAGGTATTAAGATTTACCTGAAAAGGGAGGACCTTTTGCATACCGGCGCCCACAAAATCAATAATACCTTAGGCCAAATCTTACTTGCGCGCCGCATGAAAAAGAAGCGCATTATTGCTGAGACCGGTGCCGGCCAACACGGCGTAGCTGTGGCAACAGTGGCTGCGATGTCTGGACTTGAATGTGTAATTTATATGGGAAGAGAGGATATTCGGCGCCAGAGGTTAAATGTTTTGCGCATGAAACTATTAGGGGCAAAGGTCATTCCCGTAAAATCAGGCTCCTGCACCTTAAAGGATGCAACTACAGAGGCACTGCGGGATTGGGTAACTAATGTGCGCACAACCCATTATATTCTTGGTTCAGTTGTCGGGCCGCATCCTTATCCAGTGATGGTTCGCGATTTTCAGACAGTAATTGGGCGTGAAGCGCGAAGGCAGATTTTAAAGAAAGAAAGGAGACTCCCTGATTATCTAATTGCTTGTGTCGGCGGAGGGAGTAATTCTATTGGGTTATTTCACCCGTTTTTTAAAGACAAATCCGTGAGGTTTATTGGCGTGGAAGCAGCAGGTCGTGGCTTACGCTCAGGAAAACACGCCGCAACATTGGTAGATGGTAGTGTCGGTGTTTTGCATGGAGCAAAGTCAAGTCTTTTAGAAGATAGATTTGGCCAGGTAAAGATTGCTCATTCTGTTGCGCCGGGATTAGATTATCCCGGCGTTGGTCCGGAACACGCCTATTATAAAAAGATTGGCCGGGCAAGGTATGTTGCTGTTACTGACCAGGAAGCATTGGAGGCCTTTGATCTGCTTTCTCAGGCGGAAGGCATTATTCCTGCTTTAGAACCAGCACATGCTATTGCCTATCTTAAGAAATTGGCGCCGAGGATAAAGTCAAATAGCCTGATTATTCTTTGTCTTTCCGGCCGCGGCGATAAGGATATAGATATTGTGATTAGCCATGAGTCGCATCGATAAAAAATTCAAGGACTTAAGAAAACAAAATAAAAAGGCCTTTATTGCCTTTCTTACCGCCGGCTATCCCGATTTAAAGAAAACATTTGATTTAGTTTTAGAATTAGAAAATTCAGGAACAGATATTATTGAATTGGGAGTTCCCTTTTCTGATCCTATGGCTGACGGCGTACTTATTCAGGAATCTTCCAGTTTCGCATTAAAGAAGGGTGTTAATCTGCACAAGATTTTAGATTTAGTCAAATCAATAAGAAAGAAATCCCAGATTCCTATTTGCCTGATGACTTATTACAATCCTATATTCTGCTTTGGCAAAGAGAAATTCCTAACAAAGGCGTGTAATTCCGGTGTAGATGGATTGATTATTCCTGATTTGCCGCCGGAGGAAGATACCGGGTTCCTGCGCCAGGCCCGGAAAAATAATATTGATACAATATTTTTTCTTTCGCCCACTACTTTAAAAGAGCGTATTTCTTTTATCGATAAGCGAAGTTTTGGTTTTATTTATTATGTGTCTCTTACGGGTGTTACCGGCACAAGAGAGGAGTTATCCTTAGATTTGGCAAAGAATCTGAGAATAATCAAGAGACTTACCGAGAAACCTGTTTGTGTTGGCTTTGGTATTTCAAAGCCCGGTCATCTGCGGGCAATCTTTAGCCTTGCCGACGGCGCAATTGTGGGAAGCGCAATTATTAGAAAGATAAAACAAAATATTAGCCGGCCGGATATGGTAAAGAGAGTAGGGCGGTTTGTGAGGAAAATGACCAATGTATAAAAAGACAGTCTTAAATAACGGTACCCGAATAATCACCCATCAGATGCCGGAAAGGGAATCTGTTTCTGTGGGGGTGTGGATAAAAGCAGGCGGAAGATATGAATCGCAAGAAAACAAAGGCGCAGCCCATTTTTTAGAGCATCTTTGTTTTAAAGGCAGCCCCAAATATTCCTGTCGCCAGATAAAAGAATCTATTGAAGGCGTAGGCGGCTCCTTAAATGGCTTTACCTCTGAAGAGGTAACCTGTTATTTTGCGAAACTCCCGAGGGCATATTTGGATAAAGCAATAGATATTCTCCTTGATATGACCACAAATGCCCGCCTAAATTACAGGGATATTGAAAAGGAAAGATTCGTCATTTTAGAAGAGATAAAGATGCATAAGGATATACCCCAAAGCTATATTCATGAACTCTTGGATGAACTGATGTGGCCGGGTCATCCCCTGGGTATGCCAATCGCAGGTTTTGAAAGAAGCGTAAGCAGAATCAGAAGAAAGGATTTAGTTTTATTTCAAAAAGAATATTATCATCCGGCAAATTTAGTCATTGCTGCCTGCGGCAGCCTCAAGCACAATCAGGTTATAGGCAAGGTAGAGTCTATCTTAGGAAAGAAGACAAGTGGAAAGAGAGTAGAATTCCGGACTTTTCTTCAATCTGAGGAAAAAGAGAAGGTTAAAATCTTTGTTAAGGATACACAACAGACACAAATGGCTTTGGGTTGGTATGGTTTAAAAAGAAACCATCCGGACAGACATAAATTAGCGCTGCTGCATATTGTTCTGGGGGCAAATATGTCCAGTCGCCTTTTTAATGAGATTCGCGAAAAGCGCGGGCTTGCCTATTCGATAGCCACATCTATTAAGGGCTTTGTTGACACAGGGGTATTTCTGGTACAGGCCGGCGTAGATAATGAGAAACTTGACGTTGTCCTTGAATTAATTTTAAGAGAGATGCAGAAGATAAAGACAATTAATATTTCAGAAAGTGAATTGCACCGCGCCAAGGAATTTTATATTGGTCAATTACATCTTGGTCTGGAAGACACATTAGAGCATATGTTCTGGCTGGGAGAGCCGTATCTGGTTTTAAATAAGACCCATAATTTGAAAGAAATAGTTGCGCAGGTAGCTACAATTAACAGAGTCCAGATTCGGGCTCTTTGCCAGAAGCTATTTCTGGGTGAGAATCTGCGTTTGGCAATCATTGGGCCAATCAAAAAAAAGAAGGAAATTTATGAACGCATCAATAACTACAAATAGCACTATGAGAAAGCGGTGCTTCGGCCCAAATGAGTTTCTTTTGTTTCTCCCGGAAATAAAGGAATTCTTAGAAACGAAGAACCTCACCGGCCTTAAGGATCTTTTAAAGAGAATCCATCCGATTGACATTGCTGAAGGATGGCAGAAACTCCAGATACAAGAAAAGATACTTATCTTCAAATTATTAAGTTTTAAAAAGGCGGTTCAGATATTTGAGGATTTACCATTTCTTGAGCAGGAATATCTTTTAAATAACTTAGATAATACAGAGGTAGCACCAATCATCAACGAGATGGCCTCTGACGAGCGTGCAGATTTATTTAAAGAACTTCCGCGCAAGATAAAGAAAAAACTACTTTCTTTAATGAGAAAGGAAGAACTCGAAGATGTTAAGCAACTCCTTAATTTCCCTGAAGATACAGCCGGCGGCCTGATGACGACAGAATTTTTAACCTTAAAGAAGGAAATGAGCGCACGTAAGGCAATTCTGTGGCTACAGGAGACGCGCAAGAGTATATCGGGTTATTCGTTTCATTATATCTATGTTATTGATGAAAATCGCCGATTGCAGGGTATTGTCGATGTAGACATTTTGCTTACTGCTCCGCCGGATATTCTTGTTAAGGATATTATGCTTTCGCCAGAAACGATAAAGATAGATGTTAATACAACAAAAGAGGAGGTAGCAAGCAAGTTTAGCCGCTATGATTTATTGGATGCGCCCGTTGTCAATGACGAAAATAGGATTTTGGGCGTGATTACAATTGATGATGTGGTTGATTTGATTCAGAAGGAATCCGCCCGCCAGATTTATGAAATTGGTAAGATGCAGCCAGAGAGAGGAGAAGAGATTAGGTATTCGACAACAAGCGTAAAAGAGTTGATTAAACGGCGTGCAGGCTGGCTTCTGCTTCTATTGATTATGCACGTCTTTAGCGGTTGGATTTTGAAAAATTTCGAGTATGCCTTAAGCACAGTAGTCGCCCTTACTTTTTTTATCCCGATGCTTTTAGATACAGGAGGAAATGCGGGAGCGCAGACCTCGATCACGATTATTAGAAGCTTTGCCACAGGAGATGCAAATTTTAAAAATATCTGGCATATCGCAAGACTAGAGATTATTACTTCTTTAATTATGAGTGTGATTGTTGGGGCAATGGCATTTTTGCGGGCTTTTTGGTTAGAGGGGGCTTTAGTTTTATCCCTCGTCGTTGGCACAACAATGATGGCGGTTGTATTAGTGGCAATTCTCACAGGGATGCTTCTTCCGTTTCTGTCGAAGCGCATCGGTCTTGACCCTGCAGCTTTAGCCGGTCCGATAACGACGACAGTTGTCGATGTATTTGGTCTGATTATCTATTTTAAGATTGCGCAGTTAATGCTGCCTGCTTTAAGATGAGCTCTATTATATTATTAATTATTCTTATCTTTTTTCTTGCGGCGGTTTCCTTCTTTTTCTCAGCGTCGGAGACCGCGGTTATTGGCTTGAGCAAGATTCGCCTGCGCCATTTAGTCAACAAAGGCGTCAAGCACGCAAAGAGCATCCATCGCCTGGTTAAACAATTAGATAAGTTTATTGCCGCAATCCTTATTGGTAATGACTTTATCAACATTGCGATATCGGCAATTGTTACGGCAATATTTGTCTATTTTTTTGGCTATCACTGGGGCGTGATTATTGCAACGTTCAGTTCTACCTTTTTTGTTCTTGTTCTTTGTGAGATTACTCCAAAGATTTTAGCGATAAAATATAGCGAGAAGATTGCTTTATTAAGCTCGCCTTTAATGGAAAGATTTATTAAGATTTTTCATCCGCTGATTAGTGTATTTACAGGAATAAGCAATGGTATCTTAAGATTGCTCGGTGCCAAACCATCGAGCCGTTCGCCTTTAATTACAGAAGAAGAGATTCGTTTAATGATTGAGATTGGCAAGGAGGAGGGCGTCTTAACTGACGAAGAAAGAAAATTGTTTTCTCGCATCTTTGAGTTTGGTGATACAAAGACCTCTGAAGTAATGGTTAAAGCAGAGGATATGGTCTGCCTCGATTTAAAGACTCCTGCCGAGCAGATTCTAAATATCCTTATTGAGCAGGGCCACAGCCGCATACCAGTTTATGAAGGAAGCATCAATAATATTGTCGGGGTTATCTATACGCGTGATTTATTATACATATTAAAGGAAAGGGAATTAATCGTCTTACAGGATTTATTACACCCGCTCTATTTTGTTTCACCGGAGAAAAGAGTTAATGAGTTGTTGCGGGATTTCCAGACAAAAAAGATTCAGATTGCCCTTGTGCGCGATAAAGATAAGATTTTGGGGCTGGTTACCTTAGAGGACCTTTTAGAAGAGATAGTTGGCGAGATTGAGGAGGAGCCACTGATAAAAAACGCTTGACAAGGTTTTCAAGGTAGATTACTATAAATAGAGTATTTTGCGCCGTTGATGAGGTCAAATTCACCTCGTTGATGGCGGGCTTAATTTAAGGAGGAAAATATGTTAAAAAAGGAATATCTCTTGATAATTCCGATTATTTTAGTTGGATTTCTCTTAGTAGGCTGTGAGACTATTCCACAAAGAACTACTGAGATAGCACCCAGTCTTCAGGCTTTAGAGCCGGCAAATATGAATAGATTTGGGGATATACCTGTTCCTGCAGGATTTCGTCTTAACCAGGAAAAATCCTTTATTATGGAGAGCGGCGGCGTGCGCACGGGTATTTTAAAATATACTGGTAAGGCAGATCCGACAAGCCTGATAATTTTTTATAAAAATCAGATGCCCATTTATAATTGGTCAACCTTAAATATATTGCAATACGCCGACCAGATGCTTAATTTTGAAAAGGATAATGAGAGCTGCATCATTACAACTGTTTGCCGGGGGAATAATATCGAGCTTCTGATTACGCTTGCCCCGAAGATTCCTTTGCCTGTGCTAACAAAGCCGCAGAGAAGACAAAGAAGGCAAGAGGTTAAAGAAGAGCAAGAGAAAGTTACTGTTAAGCAGCCAGAAAAATAGTTTATAACTTCCTCTTGACAAAATTGAAATAATATGTTATAAAAAAATGGTAAAATTTTATTATTTAATAAGCGCGCACGCAAATAATTTTGCGGCGGATTAAAATATA
>JADHWR010000027.1 GCA_016783355.1 Candidatus Omnitrophota bacterium
GCCGAATGCTCTAAAATTATCCCCTGCGGGGAGAATTTTAGAGCAGTTTACCCTCTGCAATTCTATGAATTGCGAGGACTTGGTCCCTGAAATTTCTACGAAATTTCTAGGGGTGAGGCAGGATATACATTATTATAGTAATATGGATTATATCTATAATCATAAATTAAAAACTTTCAATGCGCAAAAGTCATCACCGCACATAGAACAACCGCCCTTTCTTAATCTTGGCTCTTTTTTTATCAGTTCTTTAAACTTCTTGCCATCGAGTGCATATTCGGACATCCTGCGCCAGTCAAAATCTTTCCTTGCTTCGGAGATTAATTTACTCTTAAGAATTGCCTTTTTGTTGCCTCGTGCAAGGTCAGCAACAGAGGCGGCAATCTTTGTAATCACAACCCCCTCTCGCACATCCTCAATATCAGGCAGACCAATATGTTCTTGAGGTGTAACATAACAAAGAAAATCTGCGCCATAATAAGCAGCTAAAGCACCTCCTATGCTGCAGGCAATATGGTCATAGCCTACAGCAGTATCTATGGGCAGCGGCCCTAAGACGTAAAAAGGAGCACCCTCGCAGATCTTTTTTTCCAACTTTACATTCTCCTCAATCTCATTTAACGGAATGTGGCCTGGGCCCTCAATCATCACCTGCACACCCTTATCTCTTGCCCGCAGCGCCAACTCTCCCAAAACCCTTAATTCATAAATCTGGGCTTTATCTGTTGCGTCAGCAATAGAGCCCGGCCTTAAACCATCGCCCAGGCTTATGGTTACATCAAATTCCCTGGCAATCTCTAAGATTTCATCAAAATATTCATATAAGAAGCTCTCTTTATTATTCCTTGCCATCCATCTAAGCATAAAAGAGCCGCCTCTTGAGACTACAGGCATTAATCTTTTTTTCACTAAATTCAAGGCTGCCTTAGTCACCCCGGCATGAACTGTCGTAAAGTCCACTCCTTCCCTTGCCTGCTCTTCGTAGACCTTAAGGTAATCTTTTATCGTTAGATTTTCCAACCCCCCTGCTTCAATCACTGCCTGATAGATAGGAACAGTGCCCAGGGGCAAAGAGCAATTCTTGAATATTGTCTGTCTTACCTTATTAATATCATTTGCTTTCCTGGCAATCGTCAAATCCATTATAGTATCTGCGCCGGCAGATTGGGCAACCTTAAACTTTTTTAACTCAATTTTTGCATCTAATGCTACTGGAGAAGCGCCAATATTGGCATTGACTTTGACCGTTAAGTCTTTGCCTATTGCCACGGGTTTAAGATTCTTATGATTTTTGTTTACTGGAATAACTACTTCACCCTGCGTAATGAGTTTGCGCAGAATCTTTGCGTTGAGGCCCTCCTGCTTAGAAACATACTGCATCTGTCTTGTTATTATTCCCTTTTTTGCAATTTCTAACTGTGTCATTTTTCTTTCGGTATTCCTAACGGGGTTTTACAAATAAAAGCGGAAAGACAATATCACTTATACAGCAAGGTATCCAGACCGCAAGAAAAAGAAATATAGATACAGTAATAACCAAAACCCAATTCATCTGGATTAAACCAAATGCCATAATCATATGGAATAAAGATGCCCAGGTACTCAGTAACACATGCCCTGAATGGGGAAATTTTGTTGTTGGCCTAAAATAAGCAATGGCTATACCGATTATTGCCAATGGATTTACCAGCCACCATCTCTCAATAAAACCCAAATGGATTCCCCGATTTGGTAAACCAAGCAATATTTCTCCTAAATAGGGAATGATTGAATCGCTAATCGTTGCGATGCCTATTGAGCCAAAATAACCAATCATCAGTAAAACCCAAAGTCTGCATTTACCTTTAATGCCGCCGGTTTTATGAATTTTATACATCGACGCCGTAACAAAGGCGCTGAGAAGGACATGAGAAGGATGAAGTATGTAAAAGATACTGGAAGATGTCTTCGCCGGCAAATTATAAAACAAGATCATCAAAACTATTCCTGTAATTGCCCCAAAAGCAGTAAAAGGAATATGCTTCTTTAGTTCTTTAGAAATATATCTGAATCTCATCGTATCAATTTTATCACTATCTTCAAAAATTGCCACATTAAATAAGGCCTCCGGCCCCGCACTAAATTTTTAGCAGAGGACTGAATCTGCACCAAATATCAATTATCTCTTTCTTGGCCTTGCCATGATGATACTCAACAATTGTCTTTTCCTCAACCATTGCCTTGACAACAGACTCATCAAAACTGATTTTTCCCAACAAATCAATATTATCTTTTTGGCAGTATCGCTCTATATCTCTGCTTACATCCAGATTCAGGTCAAATTTGTTTATGATTACCTGAGAATTTATCCGAAAGGATGCCGCCAAAGCCAATACTCTCTGTAAATCATGCAGTCCTGTTAAAGTCGGCTCGGTGACAACAATGGCATAATCAACGCCGGATAAAGAGGCGATAACCGGACATCCTATACCAGGACTACCATCAACAATAATTAAATCGTAATTTCTTTTTTGTGCAAGCCTGCGTGCCTTTTCCTTAACGAGACTGACAAGCTTACCTGAATTTTCCTGGGCAATTCCTAATTTTGCATGGACAAATGGACCGAATCTTGTTTCGGAAATGAAGTAGTTTCCGGAAATGTCCTCTTCCATTGTTATTGCCCCTGCCGGACAGACGTAACTACAAAAACCACAACCTTCACAAGAGATTGGGTCAACAAATATTTTTTCCCTTACAGCATCTCCGCCAGAGGCGGATCCGCCTCCACCATAAGAATCGGCGGATGCGCCAATCCCGCCATAATACTTTGGCGGGTCGCCAACGCTTTGTGGCGACTTTCTGGCGCAAATCCCGCCATAATACTTTGGCGGGTCGCCAATGCTTTGTGGCGACTTTATGGCGGAAAACCGGCAAACCTCCAAACACTTCCCGCATTCAATACACCTATTCTGATTAATGATCGCGCTCTTGCCGCCTTTGAATTCATATTGCTCTTTAATTTCGGGATGTAATAAAAGATGTAAATCTGCGGCATCTACATCGCAATCTGCCATTACCTTTTTCTCTGCCAATGCCGCAAAAGAAGCAGTAATTACAGTTTTGCCTGTGCCGCCTTTGCCGCTAATGATAGCTATTTCTTTCATTATATCTTATCAGCAGCATCTTGCGCTGCTAAAACCAAAGGATACATTGTTGGTGCGCTTGTTAAATAAGGATGTGTGGCTATCTGTAGTGTCTCCAGTTCTGTCAAAGAAATCCTTTTCTGAATTGCTACCCCAACAATATTAATCATCTCGGCGCAGGAAAATCCGCCGGCAACCTGACCACCCAATATAATACCTGATTGCTTGGAAAAGATAAGTTTAACCTTTATTTTACTGGCTCCGGGAAGATTGCCTGGATGTTTATCAACTCCTTGGGCATTGCCGATAATAATCTCGAAGCCCTCTTTTTGGGCCGAGGTTTCGGTCAAACCAGCAGAGCCTAAAACCAATCCGTCAACATAAGTTGAATATATGGCAATAGTTCCCTTGTTCTCGCGCACAACCTTAAGTTGATAAAGATTTGCGCCGGCAACCCTTGCCTCAGAGGTTGCTGTTGAGGCAAGCATTACCGGTGCATCCTTTCTTGTAAAGAAATCGCGCTTGCCTGTGCAGTCACCAACAGCAAAAATATCAGGGTCAATTGTCCTCATATATTCATCTACCCAGATACCCTTGCCCTTACCCAGGTCTAAGTCCGCTTCCTGCGCTAATCCTGTATTGGGAATTGTGCCGATGCCCAAAATAACACAATCAACAGCCAGTTTTTCGCCGGATGACAACCTTACTTCCTTAACAGTATTCTGGCCTAAGAATTCCTCAACGCGGCTTTCTGTTAAAATCTTTACACCATTGGATTTAAGTTTCTCCTCAACAAGGATAGAAAACTCATGGTCAAAGGAATTAGCCAATAAACGAGGTAACATCTCCACTAAATATACATTGGCTCCTTTTATTTTAGAAATCTCATCAGCAAACTCAATACCAATAAATCCTCCTCCCAGAACAAGGATATCCCTCGATTTCTTTACTTTATCCACTACTTCTTTAAGGTATTGCATCTCCTTATGTATAGAATAGATATTCTTTTTATCAATGCCGGTAATTGACGGTAAAATTGGCCTTGAGCCAATCGCTAAAATTAACTTTTCATAGAAGTATTGGTCATTGTTTTTTGTAGAAACAGATTTTTCCTTTCGATTTATCTTTATTGCTTCATCAACAACAATACTGATATTATTTTTCTCTAACGCAGCAACGCCCAGGTAATTATCCTCGGGATTTTTCAAGCTACAGAACATATAAGGAATACCGCAGGGAATAACTCCTTTATCCACATTTTTAATGACAAGAATTTCTTTATCTGCATAATATTTGCGGGAAGTCAATGCACTTACAATTCCTGCCGGCCCTGCTCCGATTACTAAAATATCTATCCTTTTCTCCATCACCGCTCCTTTAATGAGTCCGCCAAAGTTCGTTGGCGGACGAATTGATCCCGAAGCTTAAGCTAAAATTATCGTACCCTCTGGAATTTCTGCGAAATTCCGAGGACTCAGTCCCGGGAATTCTTTAGAATTCCTCGGGGAGAATTTTAGCTTGTTTAAGCAAGGGGTATATTTAATCTTATCAAAGGAGAATGCACTGGCCTGCCCCTCCCTCAATATATTTACTGGTAAACCTTGACTTTATCTCTGATTTAAATTGAGTGCAATGCGTTGCGCAAACTAATTCTAAATCATTGAGTAAATCAAATTCCCTGAATCCATGAAGCCCGCCGATAAGAGCAAGGGGCTTGCCAAATTGTGAGGCTGACTGTAAGATTTTTCCTACGCCAGGATGAGAACAGCCCGCAATGATAACCAATCCCTTTTCTGTTTTAACAACGAGGGATTGCTCTATGTTTAGTAGTTCGCCGGTAGAATAAATATCCTCATCTATCTCAGTGGGCTCCTTTATTTTAATTGTCTCCTTTGCTAAAGAAGAACCGGCCCAGGAGAAAGGAATATAAACCACGCTCCTTTTCAGCTGAAGAAAGTCTGTTAGTCCTCCTGTATGATCCCAGTGTGAATGAGAGATAAACACCTCCTCAATCGAGCGGGGTTCTATATTGAGTTTTTTCATATTATACAGAAGTATAGTTCCATCTGCGCCTGTATCAAAGAGTATCCTTCTGTTATTTATTTCTATAAGGCTGGCAAATCCCCAATCAGCTTTAAGGCCTTTCTTGAATACTTGATTATCATAAATAATAGTAATCTTCATTTTTGTGGAATCCACTTTTCCCCCCTAATGTTTATCTCCTCTGCGCAATAGGGACAAGTGCCTCCTTTGATTTTATAGCCTGCGGTCCTCATTCCAAATCTCTCAATCAATAATCTGCCGCATTGAGGGCAATAGGTATTGTCTTCTTCGCCCAAGACATTTCCCAGATAAACATACTTCATCCCTAAACCCTTTGCTATCTCGTAGGCCTCCTTTAAGGTCTTGAGAGAAGTAGCAGGAAGATCCTGGACGAGGTAGTTGGGAAAGAATCTCAGGAAATGCAGGGGTGTCCCGTCTCCTAAATTTTCCTTTATCCATTTCACTAACTCCTCTACTTTCTCCATCGAATCTCCGAGCCGCGGCACGATTAAATCTGTTATTTCTATATGGACATTCTGTTTTTTATATTCTATCAGGGCTTGATAAATTGGCTCTGCATCGGGAACCGAAGAGAAGTCTCTCAAAAAGTCCTTGTCTCCTGAGCCTTTAAAATCAACTGTAACTGCATCTAAATAGGGCGCTATCTTTCTAATCGGCTCTGGATTCATATATCCATTTGTTACATAAGTATTGTATAGTCCTTCCTCATGAGCTAATTTAGCCGTATCATATGTTAACTCAAAGAATATGGTTGGTTCTGTATATGTATAGCTAATCCCCTGAGAGCCGCTTTCCTTTGCTAATCCCACTATCTCCTCTGGAGGTAACTGCTCTGCCTCTATTTCTCCTTGACTCAAAACCCAATTTTGACAATACTTACATCTCCAATTACAACCCGGCGTGCAGATTGAGAAAGCCCGAGAGCCAGGAGCGAAGTTATTTAATGGTTTCTTTTCGATTGGATCAGAATTTGCTGCACTGACCTTATCATAAACTAAAGAGTACAATCTTCCATCTATGTTTTTCCTTGCCCGGCATCTGCCTGTCTGGCCTTCTGGAATTATGCAACCAAAGGCACATAGATTGCATTTTACTTTCTTCTTCTCTAATATTTCATAAAACATTGCTTCTTTCATCGTTTTAAAATAAAATCACCAACCTTACAACCAATATCCTGGGCAACTATGGGGCATTTTGCGCGAAATAAAAAGAAAATGGGCCGGCGCTTCTCTTCGGATAAGGCCTCAAAATTTCCCTGGCCCTTACTAATAATTAAATCTGCCTCTTTATAAATCTTAAGAAAGTCCTTTGAGCAAAATTCCAGAATCGTTCCCGGAGCATCGCAGCCACTGGATATAACCCGGGCTAAGTTATTTATGCCGCAAAAAAATGCATCTTCGGCTAATGCATCATTAATAATCGGGCTTTCTTTTACCGCATAAAGAATTTCTTTACCCCCATCCACTTCCTTTATCTGCTCAATAAAAATTCGGTCAAAAACAGTCTCTCCGGCATTATCTGCTAAATAAAGAATGGTTTTTGCTTCATCCAAAGCCTGCCGAAATTCTGCGTAGGCAAAGATTGGCTTATTATATTCATTATGAATATCAAAATCCCCATTAAGAAAAGCCTTCACCTCTTGTTCGATCTCTAAGGAGTTCTTTACCCCAAAATCAATCACATTTCCGGCAATCGCTAATTCTAATGCCGTCAATAATCTATCACAGGATTTCTCTGTCTTTTCCTTTAATCTCGGATAGAGACTCAAGGCAAGTCTATTGCTTTTTTGCTTAATCTGGGCAAAGGGATCCTCTTTTTTCGTCAGGTTTTTTACAATGGCATAAATGGTCTTCCCCATCCGGGGAGGGCTTAATTCCAACGGAAATTGTCTTATCTCCTGAAAAAGCCTCTCTAAAACCTCTTTTTGTATCGCCTGATCAGCATGAGCAAGCCGAGCTGCCTCAAGGGCTTGCTTTAAAAAGCAAGGGATACAGTCTAAATATGTCCTCATATTATTTTCTTGATAATTAAAGCCCAATGAAACTTATCTTCGTAAGCCTTAATTTCATATCTTAACTTCTGAAAATAGGAATAAACATAATCCTTATGAATACCGGAATTCTCATGAATGCGGCCTTCTCGTCTATGGATGGATTCTACGATTTTCATCCCTCTCTCGTTAAAATCGGCAAGGATGAATTTACCATCTGGCCGCAATACTCTATCGGCTTGATAAAGAAGCTTATCCATAACATCAATATGATGAAATAGATTGACGATAACTACATTCTCAAAACTATGATCGGCAAAGGTCAAAGACATTCCATCCATTATATAAAACTTGACGCGGGAAAGCAAATCTTGATAGGCAAGGTTTAAGGCTGCAGTTTTTAAGACTTCTTTATCCTTGTCTATTGAACTAAACTCATATCCTGTCCCTGCCATAACTAATGTTGTATGACCTGTGCCTGTGCCAATCTCTAAGATATTGCCGCCTAAAGGCCCTGCCTTCTTTAAGATAAATCTTCGACTTTTAAGAAAATCAAGACCCTTGCTTTTATAAAGAGAGATTCTTTGCGCAAAGTATTGATGATTTTGCTCTATTTCTTTATCAGTTAGGTTTGGGATATATTGCATTTAATCGTGGCAAATAAATGCTTAAATTCACTTTTATATTGTGGGAGTGCTTCAACAAGGGGAATGCCTTTTGAATAAGCAGAGGCTATCTCTTTCTTAAAAGGGATCCTTAAGAGAACCGGAATCTGTTCTTTCCGGCAATAATCATCCACTCCTTTATCGCCTAAATCAGAACGATTGATTACTACACCGAAGGGAATCTTAAGTTCTTTCAGGGTCTGGACAGCCAACATTAAATCATTAAGCCCAAATGGCGTAGGCTCAGTAACCAAAATACAAAAATCACTATTTTTAACTGATTCAATAACAGGACAAGAGGTTCCCGGAGGCACATCAATGACTGTTGTTAGCGGCATACTCCTCTGCTCTTGTGCTTTTTTCTTAACTGCCCTGATTAAGGGCGGGGCCATTGCCTCGCCAATATTAAGCAAGCCATGGATAAATTCTATGTTGCCCCTTTGTCCTGCCTCAACATAACCAATCACCTTGTTTGTCTCCTTTATTGCCCCTTGTGGACAAAGATAAGAACAAGCACCACAGCCGTGGCACAACTCAGGAAATACTAAGACCTTATCCTTAAGGACAGCGAGTGCATTGTAAGCACAAATCTGTGCGCAGCGGCCGCAGAAATTACACTTAGATAAGTCAATTTGCGGAATAGGAATACTTACAGGGTATTTTTCTTTAATCCGAGGGGTCAAAAAGATATGAGCATTGGGTTCTTCCACATCGCAATCTAAGAATTGAATATTATTTTCTATAGAAAGTGCCAGATTTGTGGCAACAGTAGTTTTACCTGTTCCGCCCTTACCACTAGCAACAGAAATTATCATCACGCACGAACCATCCGCGAGCCACACTTCGAACAACTTACAGAATAACAGGGAACACCTACTTGATGGGAAACTCTTGCTCCGCAGCTAGGACACACGCATTCACCCGCGGGTCCTGCACCGGGTCGATTGCCGCCCATTCTACCTCTGCCGCCCCCGCGGCCTCCTCCCATACCTCTGCCACTTCCTGGCCCTTGACCAGATGGCCCTGTTCCGTCTCCAAATGGCATCTTAACCACCCTCCTTTATACCAAAGTGCCTATTTACTGTTGGACCCCCTGTGGACTGATGCTTACCCTTCTTATAATTTTCAACTGCCTCACAAACCTTTCCGCTTATTCCTGTAATTATCCCTACTCCTGCTGCCTGCAATGTAGCAAAGGCATTGGGCCCGACATTACCGGTTAAAACTACTTCAACACCCTTATTCGTCATCAGTTGTCCTGCTTGAATTCCTGCGCCACCGCCTACGCTAACACTGGGATTCCTCACTGCTTCAAACTCCAATGTATCTGGGTCAACGATAATGAAATATTGACAGCGGCCAAATCTGGGGTCAACAAGAGATCCCAAATTGTCTCCTTGTGAGGTTACGCATATCTTCATTGGTTTTCCTCCTCAGGGTGATTACACTCAGTTTTCTCTATCCCATGCCCTTTACCCAAACCAGGCCGGCATAGATTCTCCCCACCTTCAAGTGACCCCTTAATTATCTTCTCAATCACCTCATCTATCCTGCCACTGACTCCCATTATAGCATCAATTCCGAATTGAGCAAATAACCCCTGCGCCCTCTGACCCATACCTTCCGCAATAATACACTTTATTCCTTTCTGATGAAAAAACTGAGGCAAAAATCCTGGATGATGACCAGGATTATCAAGGGTCTGGCGACTGATTAATTTATTTTCCTCAATCTCGATAATTGTAAAGGTGGGGCAGCGACCAAAGTGTGCAGAGACAAAATCTCCATCTGTAGAAATGACTATCTTCAAAACGCTCCTCCTTATTTTTTGCTTCGCAAAAAATAGAGCAATAGAAAATCGACAATTGAAAATAGAAATATTTTTATTGCGGTCCATTCTCTATTGTCTATTTTCGCATTCTATTAATGAGCACATGACTTATGGAACGCAGTGCCAGCCACAAAGCGTCGGCTGGCACCCTGTTCGACCATAAACTTAGGTCTCACTTATTTCTGCTCGTTCTTTGCTGTAGATTCTAACTCGGTAATACGTTGGTTTATGGACTTAAGCTCTTCCTGAATTGCCTGGGCCTGCTGTTTTAAAAAATCTGCCTCTTGTTGAGGGCTACTCACTCCTGAACCCCCGCCTCCCCAGGCAGGAAGACCTTGTGCAGCTCTCGCCCATCCGGATAGACCTGTGGCATAATACCAGTTTCTCCGGCCTCGGCCACCACCACGGCCAGCAAAGCCTCTACCCCCGCCAAAATAACCTCTACCGGGAATTGGATTCATATAACCGGGTACAGAATAACCAGCGCAATAACCTGCAGCGCGACCTGTCATTGGTCCTAATCCAGCAGGACCAGTTCCATCTCCACCTGGCATCTTAACCACCTCCTCAATGAGTCCGCCAAAGTTCGTTGGCGGACGAATTGATTCCGACGAGCGCTGTAAAATTATCGAAGAGAATTTTACAGCATATTAAGCGAGTCGGAATATTCATTTAACATAGGATGTCTTTAATGAGCCCCGCCTTTGGCGGGGTCACTTACATTTCTCGCACAGTCCAGAAAACTGTATTTGATGGCTCTTAATATTAAACTTATATTTTTCAGAAAGCACCTTTTCTATCTTATCAAGCAATCCTTTTTCTTGTTCAATAAATTCTGTGTAATCAATTACCCTTCCGCAATTCGTGCATACTAAATGGTGGTGATGAGTGACTGCATTTGGTCCTTGCAACAACTCATATCTGCTCTTGCCGTCACCAAAGTCAAATCTAAACACAAGGCCCATATTTACCAAAATCTCCAGGGTGCGATAAACAGTAGTTAAGCCAACGCCAGGATATCTTTTATGGACTTCAAAATATATCTCTTCTGCACTAAGATGCTTTGTCGAATTATTAGTCAGTGCCTCTAAGATTGCCTGCCGTGGCAGAGTAATGCGAAATCCAGCATCTTGAAAATTAGCACACCACCATCTTGGGCCTCTCCCAAATCCTCTTGGCACTTCGACCTCACTCAGCGCCAACCCTAAGTCTGTCGAACGGGTTGGCATTTTAACAATCTCAGTAATTGAAAATGATTTCCATTATCAAGTATAACCAATTTTCATTACTTTGTCAAGTATTATTTTGCAGGTATTCCAGCGGGTCCTGTCTCGGCAGAGCCCAAAATTGTCCTCGCTCAAGGGGAAGCCTCTATAGGGTATAATTCGCTGCGGGCTATTTTGGGCAGTTGGCACTGAGTCCCTCGACTTCGCTCGGGATAAACTCCGTCGCAGTGCCCACTGCCTCGCCACCCGCTTATAAGATCAATTATGGAAGTCCGACTTCCAAAGATCTATGAGCCGCTTGACTTGAGAATGAAAGTTTTTATGGACAGTGCAATTAGAAATCCTTCGGCAAGTGTCTGCAAGGAATTACGAGGAGTGAATGACGGAACTGACCGTAAGGGAATTCCGTCAAATGAACGAGTCGTAAGCCGTAGCAGACGGTGAAAGATTTCAGCGCTGGGAATAAAGACTTTCATTCGGGTAGTCTCGCCGAAGACAGGACCCGCCCATAAACAAGGACCGCCCCTTTTATGACTATTTTTGGGGAAGGTAATAGATTTTGGTTTGGTATTCTTTAGAGTGAAGCTGACCTTCTTTAAGCATTCTCTCGATTATGCCAGCTTGCGAGAATCTCCTTTCAATGTCCTCTGCTTGCTCCTTTCGTAAAGGATGTCGTTGGGATATTTCCAGGATTGCGCTTCTGGCATCAGGAAACTCCTCTATGCCAAACTCTCCTATTTCATAATCACAAAGGGGCTCTGCCTCAAGAATGCTCGCTGCCTTAAAAATCTGAAGTGTCTGCGGCACTTTTACCCAAGGCTGAGCAGGTGGTCTTATCGGTACATTGACATATACCCGATCAGGTTTAATCAGAGCAATAAGTTCTTTTATCTTCTTAAGTTCTCTATCTGTATCGTTTAAACCATCCACCAACATTACTTCAAGCCAAATCTTGCCTTTATATTCTTTTCTAAAATCAACCTGACCCTTCAGCATTAGGGAAAAATCAATCTTAGGATGAGGTTGATTTATACGGCGAAAAATCTCGGGGCTTGCTGCATCTAAGGTTGGCAAGACAACATCTGCCTCTAATAAATCCCGGCGCACAGAGGCCATAAAAAAAAGTGAGCCATTCGTCAAAACAGCAACAGGAATCTTGAATTTAATCTTGCACTGATGGATAAGCCAACCAAGGTCAGAAGAAAGCGTCGGCTCTCCATCACCAGCAAAAGTAATGTAATCAGCACAAGATTTCTTTAATGTGCTTTCGATCTCAGTAAAAATATCCTCCTTTGGGAAAAAGGACTGACGTTCTATTTGCAGGTTATCCGTTATTCCAATCTGACAATAAACACAACTATAACTGCAGGTCTTCGCAGGGATTGGGCTTACACCTAAAGAGCGACCTAAACGACGCGAAGGAACTGGACCAAAGATAAACATAATTAATTTCCTAAATAATCCTCTGCGTGATAGGAGCTGCGCACATAAGGACCTGCTGCCACATAACGAAAGCCTAGTATCTTTGCCTCTTTTTGATAATAGATGAATCTCTCTGGATGAATATATTCCTTTACGGGAAAATGACTTTTGCTTGGACAAAGATACTGTCCTAAACTTAAAAGGTCGCAATGCACTCCTCGCAGGTCTTCCAAAACGCAAAAAACCTCCTCTTCTCTCTCGCC
Source organism: Candidatus Omnitrophota bacterium (assembly GCA_016783355.1). GTDB lineage: Bacteria > Omnitrophota > Gorgyraeia > Gygaellales > JAHJCI01 > BS750-G32. Next base: position 12,584 of record JADHWR010000027.1, read on the forward strand.
TAAGCCCAACATCAGCCCTGATTTAGTAAACCCCGTTCGAAGTAAGGCGCCAGGGGCGACTGCCCCGCCAAATTCCGTGGCGGGGACTTCGAACGGGGTAAATATACTCTCATTCAATTCTTTTATTATTCTTAAAACATCTAATGAGCGTTGATAATCAGCCTCTGGCCGCACAAGGGGATACAGCCGGGGAACTGTCTCAATGTTATGTCCGATAATATCAGGTTCTGCCTCAACAACCTCATTCAGTGCATATCTATCTGCTTTAAAATCAGGGATAAGAACCTCGATGTTAATTTGCTCATTCTCTCGACGAACTGCCCGGATTGTTTGCGCAAAAATCGAAGCTCCTCCATCAGGTAAATCATCACGAGTAACACTGGTGATTACTGTATGGCGCAGATTCAACCTTTTTACAGCCTTTGCTACCCTCTCTGGCTCATCTAAGTCTACCTCTTGCGGTTTTCCTTTTTTAACCCCGCAAAATCGGCAATTGCGACTGCAGTAATTACCTAAAATCATAAAGGTTGCCTGAGCACGAGAAAAGCATTCTGAGATATTTGGGCAACTTGCCTCCTGACAGACGGTATTCAAACTTAAATCCTTAAGCAAGGCCCCTAAAGCAGAAATGCTTTTGTGGTCAATCTTTTTATTTAGCCAGGCTGGTTTTCGCTCTATTATTTTTCTGGATGCCAGCATAGATTAAGTTGACGGGCTGCTCCTACTTCATCAAGCCGCCGCACAGGTGTAGTCTGGGGTGCGTCCTTCAATATCCGGGGGTTGGTCTTTGTCAGCTTTGCAATATCAATCATTGCGGAAATAAAATCATCGAGGGTCTGTTTTGATTCTGTCTCTGTTGGCTCAATCATCAATGCCTCTTTAACATTAAGAGGGAAGTATATTGTTGGCGGATGGATTCCTTGGTCAATGAGATATTTGGCAATATCAAGGGCATGTATACCTTGCCTTGTTTGCAAGGAAGCAGATAAAACAGTTTCATGTTTGCATATTCGCTCGTATGGAAGATTATAATACTCCTTAAGTCTTGCCTGGCAATAATTAGCATTTAATACGGCAGCCTCTGTTGCCTCAATTAATCCTGCTTTGCCCAGAAAAAGAATATAAGCATAGGCCTTTAGGATTACACCAAAGTTACCATAAAAAGGGGCAACGTAACCAATAGAATCGGGGTGATTATTGTTTAATCTAAACCCCTTCCCTTGCTTGATTATACGCGGTATTGGCAAAAACCGGGCTAATTCCTTCCTCACGCCAAGCGGACCTGCGCCCGGGCCTCCTCCTCCATGTGGCGTAGAAAATGTCTTATGCAGATTCAGATGCACAATATCAAAACCAACATCGCCAGGCCGGCACTTACCAATGATCCCATTGAGGTTTGCTCCATCATAATACATGAGCGCACCCTTTTGATGGGCTAATTTTGCGACCTCTTTTATATGGGGATTAAAAATCCCCAATGTATTTGGACAGGTAAGGATAACCGCAGCTAAATCACTGGTTAACCTTTTTTTAAATTCGGCTAAATCCATACAGCCATCACGGCCAGTCGGAATAACCACGACATCAAAACCTGCCATAGAACAAGAAGCGGGATTTGTTCCATGGGAGGAATCAGGAACAATTACATATCGCCGGCGAGAGCCTCTCTGTTTATGGAAAGCAGCAACCAGCATCATTCCTGTTAATTCAGCATGCGCGCCGGCTAACGGCTCTAAGCTAAATTCATCCATTCCTGTAATTTCGCAAAGCAGCTTCTCTGTTTCATAGATTACTTCTAATGCGCCTTGCGTGAATCTGCCATTCCCGAGTTGAGCGATTATAGGATGCAAGTCAGAAAATCCAGGAAGTGAAGCTATTTTTTCTGTAAATTTAGGATTGTACTTCATTGTGCAAGAACCAAGAGGATAGAAATTTGTATCGATAGAAAAATTTAACTGCGACAGCTTTGTATAGTGCCGCACAACATCCAATTCAGAAAGCTCTGGCAACGCTGCTGCTTCTTTCCTTTTGTATTTCCGGGCAATATCGGCTGGCTTTGGCACATCTGCTTTAGGAACTCCAAACCCAGCTCTTTTTGAAACAGATTTTTCAAATATCAATTTCATAATCTTATGTTATTTCCTTCATTGCTCTAACCAATCCCAAAATCTCTTCCTTTGTTCTCTTCTCTGTAACGCAGACCAAAAGATGGTTTTTCATCTCCTTATAGAATCTACCCAAAGGAAAACCGCAAAGAAAACCTCTTTCTGCCATTTTCTCTGCTACCTCATCTGCATCCCGGGATAACTTTATCGTAAATTCATTAAAGGTAGGCTGCGTCCTTCTGACTTCAATATGGCTAATTTTCTCGAGTTCGCTTTTAGCAAATTCGCTTTTTCTATAATTAAGCCCTGCTAACTGCCGCAGTCCTTCTTTGCCAAAAAGGCTTAAAAAAATGACTGCTCTTAAAGCGCACAATGCCTCGTTAGTACAAATATTCGATTTTGCCTTCTCTCGACGGATATGCTGCTCACGCGCCTGAAGCGTAAGAACAAAACCAGCCCGGCCCTCTCTATCACAGGTGAGCCCTACAATTCTTCCTGGCAGATTACGGATATACTCTCTTTTCGTTGCCATAAATCCTAAATAAGGGCCGCCAAAGGAAAGCGGTATTCCTAAACTCTGGCCCTCGCCAACAACTATATCTGCATCCATTTCACCGGGGCTCTTTAAGATACCCAGGGAAACGGGATAAA
>JADHWR010000028.1 GCA_016783355.1 Candidatus Omnitrophota bacterium
AATACAGCCGCGGCCTCCGCAGTTGCACCGCCTTCCATTAATCTCTATGGGGATATGACCGAATTCACCGGCAACAAGAGATTGCCCGCGATATAATTTGCCGTTGATGATTAACCCACCGCCTACACCTGTACCCAGGGTAATGCCTAATATATTTTGCATCCTCAAATCTTTAATATGCAAAAACTCAGCCAGAGCGAATAGATTGGCATCATTATCAATATAAACAGGAAGGGCCAGTCTTTTCTTTAAAATCTGTGCCAACTTAAGATTTTTGCATCCAGGAATATTAGGAAAAAAGTAAACCAGTCCTTTTTTGACATCTACAGGCCCAGGGACACCGATGCCCAAGCCCAGAATATTTTTATAATTTAGTCTTTTTTTCTCTATTTGGGTTTCAACCGAGCGGATAATCCCTTCGATTAACTGTCGAGAACCAGAAGAGCCTGTCGAACCGCCTGCCGAAGGAGTTGGCAATATATCTTTGTCAACAATTCTCAATTTTTCATCGACAGTTGCAATCTTTAAATTCGTTCCACCCAAGTCAATACTGATGATGAATTTACTTTTCTTCTCCATAAAAACAAACCTTGTTTCTGCCTGTTTCTTTTGCCCGATACAAGGCAGAATCAGCCTGATCAATCAGAATCTGGCTCTCTATGCCATTCTCAGGAAAGAGGCATCCGCCAATACTTACCGTTATGTGTAATTTCTCATCATAGGCAACGATTTCTTGAGCTGCGATTGCGCAACAGAGTCGCCCGGCAACAAAGCTGCCTCCCTTTTTATCTGTATCAGGCAGGATAATCACAAATTCTTCTCCTCCGTAGCGTGCAGCAATATCTATTGAACGCAAGTTGTCTCTTATAATTGCACCTACTTCTGTCAATATGGTGTCTCCGGTAAGATGTCCATAGCGGTCATTATAGGATTTAAAGTAGTCTAAGTCCAATAATAAAATTACAAAATTTAAGTTGAATTTGCGAGAACGCACAATTTCCTCTTTTAATCTTTCCTCAAAGAAGCGACGCAGATACAAACCTGTTAAGTTATCAGTAATGGAGGAGGCTTGAATTTTGTGAAATAGATGCAGTCTTTTTAATACAAGGAGGAGCTGATTAAACATTATATAAAAGTGATTTTCATCTTCTTTTTTTAGCCCTTTAATTGCGATCGACCCCAGAGGTTCGTGATTTACTTTTAGGGTAAAGACCTGATAATCCGGCGATAAATTGATCTCAGCATCTCTTTTTAAGAGAAGGCAATCTTGCAGAGCAAAGTCCTTTTTTATCTTATCTCTGAAGACAAAGAATGCCTCATCAATACTTAAATAGCGGCTCATGTCTTGCATAAGTTCATAGAGTCCGCTTTTATCCGACACTACTTTTTTTAAATCCTGAGTCTCTTTTTTAAAATTCCGGTATTCTCTTAGCAGTTTTTCATAGTCATTTTTTAAAATCCCGCAATCTGCTCGAATCTTTTTTAAGCGCATACTATCCTGTCCCGGCCTTCTTCCTTTGCTTTGTATAGGGCGCTATCACTTTTGTAAATTAAGGTTTTGCTATCATTGCCATCTTCCGGGAACGCTGCCAGGCCGAGCGAAACAGTAATATTTGTCGGGGTTTTACGCAGGTAAAATCTATGTGACCTAATCCGCTCTCGTAATTGTTCGGCAAGTTCTTGTGTTTGCCTTTTGCTTTTATCAGGCACTGTGACACAGAATTCCTCTCCCCCAAAACGGCATATCTTGCAATTGTGGTAGTTAATAAAAAAATCCTCTAAGATTTTTGCAATTCCCTTTAAGACGATATCTCCGGCAATGTGGCCATAGCGGTCATTATAATCTTTGAAATGGTCAATATCGAGCATCAAGAGATTTATTACTCCTTTCCGGGGTAAAATTTCATTATTCAGGTATTCTAAAAAATATCCCTTTGTGTAGAGAGACGTTAGCGTATCCCTTATTGCTAATTCAGAGGTTTCCTGGAAGAATAAGGCATTTTCGATACCTATTGCGCCAACATGACAAATCGTATCCAAGAATCTTAAATCATCCTGACTATAGAAATAGGAACGGCAATTTTCCATACGCAATAATCCCAAGAATTTATTTTTTACCTTAAGGGGGGAATTCACCAGAGACGCGAATGATACGCTTAAGTTATTAGCTTTACCCTGGTCAAAGCGGAAGTCAGATTTCAGGCTTTCGACCAATAATGAACAGGAATGCTTGAGGACCCAATTATCAAAGATGTCACCTTGCTTTTCTTTAATTACCAAATTTTTGTCCTCCTTTTTGCTAGAGAAAAGTCTCAAGAGCTTTTTTTGTCTCTCTACCAGATAAAGCCGGCAAATCCCCTTTTCTCTTCCAATCCAAAAAAAGACATAATTAATCAAAGCCTGAGTTACATCTTGCAGCTTTACGGTTTCATTCATCTTTACAAGAAGATCCTTCAGGCTTTCATAGCGTGTAATCTTCTGTTTTAGGAAGGTATGCAGATTTTTTTCTTTATCTATATTTGTTTTTAATATGCTGATCTCTTCGGAAGTATTTTCGTATTCCAGTAGAATTTTTCTGATTTTTCTTTTGTGGATGTTCTCAACAAAAAGGAAGGCAGCGATAAAGATAAGTATAAGTGGGGGGATTATAAGTGAGAGATTCAACTTAGATAATTGTCTCTTGCGTACCCTGATTAAAGAAGTGAACCTTGCTCATATCAAAAACAAGTTCTAAATCCTGGCCCACGCTTGGTTGATCATGCGCACCAACACGGGCAATAAAGGCGTGTCGGCCTGTATTTAAGTGTAAATAAACCTCTGAGCCCATTGGTTCTACTATTTCGCAAGTGACACGGATAATATTCTCTGCCGGCGCATCAGAGACAAAGAGGCGATCATAAATATCTTCTGCGCGTATACCAAGACATACTTCTTGATCCGCATAGGCAAGCATCTTATTATACGTCTCGGCAACCAGCTTTAGCTGGGCACTTCCTTCGTCAAAATATAAATGACCGTCTTTTTTGATAATCCGGCCTTGCATAAAGTTCATTGGCGGTGAACCGATAAAGCCGGCAACAAACTTATTTATCGGATGGTCATAGATAGCAGAAGGTTTATCTAATTGCTGCAGGATTCCATCACAAAGCACAGCAATACGGTCACCCATTGTCATTGCCTCAACCTGGTCATGGGTAACATAAATCATTGTTGTCTGAAGGCGCAGATGAAGTTTATTGAGTTCAGTGCGCATCTGAAGGCGCAATTTCGCATCTAAGTTGCTTAAGGGCTCGTCAAAAAGGAAAACAAGGGGTTTGCGCACAATTGCCCGGCCTACGGCTATCCTTTGTCTTTCTCCTCCGGATAGTTCCCGGGGCCGGCGGTTAAGTAAATGCTCAATACTTAGGATTTTCGCTGCTTCCTTAACGCGGCGATTAATCTCAGTTCGGGGATAATGTTTGAGCTTCAGGCCAAAGGACATATTTTCAAAGCTGGTCATATGGGGATAAAGAGCATAGCTTTGAAAAACCATGGCAATATTTCTGTCCTTTGCCGGAATATCATTAACACGCTCGGGGCCAATGTAAACATCACCCTTTGTCGCATTCTCAAGGCCGGCGATTATCCTTAACGTAGTAGATTTACCGCAGCCTGAAGGGCCGACCAAAACCATCAGCTCCTTATTTTCTATGCCCAGGCTGATATTATCTACAGCCTTTATATTTTCGCCAAAAATCTTTGTTACATCTTTAAGGCTTACCTGCGCCATATTCCCTCGCCAAAAACTTTCATTCGCTTAATAGTATAGAATTATGCACATCTTTTGATTATATATGTCTTAACCAAGATAGTCAAGTAATTGACTCAATGTTGATTTAAGATTCTTTCGATGGATAATCATATCAATCAAGCCGTGCTCTAAAAGAAACTCAGAGCGTTGGAATCCCTGTGGTAACTTCTGCCGTATTGTTTGTTCAATAACGCGCGGCCCGGTAAAACCAATTAATGCTTTTGGCTCAGCAATAATAACATCGCCCAATGCAGCAAAAGAAGCCAGAACCCCAGCCATCGTGGGATTGGTTAAGATTGATATGTAAGCCAGCTTCGCCCGATGATGGTAGGAAAGACTTGCAGAGGTTTTTGCCATCTGCATTAAGCTGAACATTCCTTCTTGCATCCTTGCTCCTCCACCTGAGCCAGAAACAATGAGAAGAGGGAGTTTTTGCTCTGTTGCTCTCTCAATTGCCCGTGCAAGTTTTTCTCCGACCACTGAGCCCATTGAACCCATGATAAAGCGTGAATCAGTAACCCCGAAGATTACTGGTTTTTTATCCAAAAGGCCATATCCGGTAACTGCTGCTTCTTTTAAGCCTGTTGTTTTTTGGTCTTGGAGGAGCTTTTCCGGGTAATTCTTCTTTCCCTTAAAATTTAAAGGGTCAAGAGAAACAAGGTCTGTATCATATTCCTTAAATGTTCCTTGATCAAGAAGTAAATTTATCCTCTCGGCTGCCGAGAGCGTAAAGTGATAATCACACTTGGGACAGACCTTAAGATTATTTTCTAATTCATTTTTATAAATAGGCTGGCTGCATTCGGGGCATTTCGTCCATACTCCATCAGGAATCTCTTTTTTCTTTATGCGAACAATTGTATATTTTGGTTTGCCGAATAATGCCATATTTATAACCTATTTATCACCAGCCCTGAGAGCACCTTTGGATAGAAATATGTGCTTTTTGGGGGCATTTTTTTGCCTAATTTTGCTAAACGCAGTATCTCTTTTAAATTTATTGACGAACTAACAAGTAAGCCCTTTGACTGAAGAGGACAAAAATAAGCCAAGACATAATTAAAGGGCTCGTTAGCACTTCGACAGAGTTTATCCCGAGCGGAGTCGAGGGGCTCAGTGCGTTTTTTAAGCATCTGCTGGCGATAGCGCAACGCCACTTCATAACGGTGATGCCCATCAGCAATTAAAAAGTGTTTCTTCTCTATTAGGGCGAGCACCTCCTTTATTATAAACGGCGAAGTTACTTTCCAAAGATAATTTTCTGTTTTTTGTGCATCTGTAACAGCGGTAAATACGCGAGTTTGCGCAATAGTTTTTTTAAAAATCCGTTGCAGGCAGGCCTGCGGGTCAGAAAAGAGAACAAAGATTGGTTCAAGATTTGCGTGGAGCTCTGTCTGTAGCTTAAGCCGATCTTCTTTTGGTTCAATGCGTGTATGCTCATGACTAAATATGGATTTGTTCGTCAGGTTTAAATTAGCAATAAATCCCAAGCGTTTATATTGCTGATTGTCCATCATAAATCTTTGCTCATAAAAATAGATGGCCGGTTTTTCTTCTTGAATAAGAATCTTCTTTTTTAGCCAATTTCGAAATGTTGCTGCTGCTTGAGAGTAGGCGTGCTTATCCTTTTTAGAACCGGGCAAGGTAAGGTGAACGATATTATAAGGACTTAAATTAGAATAAAGAGAGAGTTGTTCTGGTGAAATGATGTCATAAGGAGGACTTACTACCTTGAAAAGATCAGGAATTTTGGCTTTATTATACCTTATTGCCCGAAAGGGCGCTATCGTTGACATTAGGCGATTGAACCATGGGAATTGAAATTCTTTCCCGAGGCTCGCGCAAACTCCTCAATAAACTGCTGTTCTTTTCTGCTTAAATGTGTAGGAATTTTTACCTTTACCTTTACCAGTTGACTGCCTTTGCCTCGGCCGTGCACGTCCGGAATTCCTTTATCGCGCAGGCGAAATATACGGTTTGGCTGTGTTCCCGGGGGTATTTTCATCTTCACCGCAGCGTCCAGCGTAGGAATTTCAATTTCACCGCCTAAAACAGCACAGATCATGCTAATTTCTACTTCTGTTAAGATATCATTGCCTTGCCGATGAAAGTTTGGCTCAGGCAGAATATTTATAATTACATAAAGGTCTCCGTGGCGAGATAGCCCCTGTTCTCCTTCTCCGCGAAGCCGCAGATAGGAACCAGTATCAACGCCAGCAGGAACCTTTACTGTCAACGTTTTTCGAATCCGCAGGCGGCCTTCTCCCTTGCATTTTACGCAGGGATGAGTAATAATTGTGCCTTGTCCGTGGCAGCGCGGGCAGGTCTGGGCTAATTGAAAGAAACCTTGCGAGAAGACTACCCGGCCCCTGCCCTGGCATTGAGGGCAGTTTGTCTTTCTTGTTCCCGGTTTTATTCCTTCTCCCTTGCAGACAGAACAAAGTTCATAGCGGGGAAGCGTTATTGTTTTTTCACAGCCAAAAGCCGCTTCTTTTAACGTAATATTCGTCTCAATCTGTAAATCCCGTCCACGCCGGGCATGATGGGAAGAAGATTTCCTGTCCCCTCCGAATATGTCAAAACCTAAATCTCCAAAGATTTCCTCAAAAATATTACTGCCAGAGTCAAACCCTCCCAAATTTTTAAAAATGCTGGCAAAATCCGCGCCTTTAAAGATGTCTTCATAAGCATAGCGCTGGTCTATTCCGGCATGGCCATATTGGTCATAAAGGCTGCGTTTTTGCGAGTCTGAGAGAACAGCATAGGCCTCTGAGATTTCTTTGAATTTTTCCTCTGCCTCTTTCTTTTGCTCAGGGCTAACACGGTCTGGATGATGACGAAGAGCCAGTGTTCGATAAGCCTTCTTTATTTCATCAAGACCGGCATTTTTCTTTACGCCAAGCACTTCATAATAATCTCGTTTTGTGGACATCATATTTAATTATTTTTTATCGTTTTCTTCCTTGTATTCGGCGTCAATTACCTCTTCCTGTTTATTTTTTTGCGCCTCTTTTTTCTCTGTTTCCTCTTTGGGGCCTTCCTTTTTACCTTCTGTTTTTGTTTGTTCTTGTTCTGCCTTCTGTTTTGCTGCTGCTTGTTTATAAATTTCTTCGGCCAGCTTATGAGAGGCCTTGGTTAATTCCTCCTGTTTTTGTTTGATTAAATCCAGATCCTTTTTCTTAAGGGCATCTTTTAGTTCTTCAATCTTTTTCTGGATGTTTTCCTTTTCCTGCGCGGAAATTTTATCACCTGTTTCTTTTAAAGATTTTTCGATTGAATAGAGGAATGTTTCCGCCTGATTGCAGACTTCTACTTCTTGTTTTCTCTTTTCATCTTCTGTAGCAAACTTCTCTGCCTGGTTTACCATTTTTTCAATCTCTTCTTTCGAGAGCTTCTTTGGCGCAGTAATACGAATAGACTGCTCTTTGCCTGTTCCTAAGTCCTTGGCCGAGACATGGACAATACCATTGGCATCAATATCAAAGCTAACCTCGATTTGAGGAATACCGCGCGCTGCAGGCGGGATACCAATTAAATCAAATCTGCCTAATTCCACGTTGTCATTAGCCATGGCACGCTCCCCTTGCAGAACTCGTATGGTTACAGCTGTTTGATTATCTGCGGCCGTGGAGAAAATCTGGGATTTTTTCGTCGGAATGGTTGTATTGCGCTCAATTAGTTTTGTTGAGATTTCTCCTAATGTTTCAATACCGAGGGATAATGGTGTTACATCCAAAAGAAGAACATCCTTCACATCGCCTTTAATAATTGCCGCCTGGATTGCAGCACCCATTGCCACGCATTCCATCGGGTCAATACCCCGTTCAATCTTTTTGCCCGCAAAGTCCTCAACGAATTTTTGCACGCAGGGCATACGCGTTGGGCCGCCAACCATAATAATCCGGTCAATCTCCTTGGGGCTTAATTTTGCATCGTTGATTGCCTGTTCCATAGGATGGTGGCAGTGCTCAACTATCGAAGAGACAAGCTCCTCTAATTTTGCCCTGGTTATGCTCATTGTTAAATGTTTTGGGCCTGTGGCATCAGCAGTAATAAAGGGAAGGTTTAAGTCTGTAGTCAGGCTGCTTGATAACTCTATCTTTGCCTTTTCCGCTGCTTCGCGCAAGCGCTGCATTGCCATTTTGTCGTTTCTTAAATCAATGCCTGATTCTTTCTTAAATTCTGCGGCAATATAATCAATAAGGATGTTGTCCATATCTGTTCCGCCTAATTGCGTATCGCCGGAAGTCGACTTTACCTCAAATACGCTTTGCGCCATTTCCATAATCGTAACATCCAGAGTACCGCCTCCAAAATCAAAGACCATTATCTTTTGCTCTTTTTCTGACTTTTCCAAACCATAAGCAAGACAGGCGGCAGTCGGCTCATTAACAATACGCAGGATCTTTAGGCCCGCAATTTCGCCCGCGTCTTTCGTTGCCTGCCTTTGGTTATCGTCAAAATATGCCGGGCAAGTGATGACTACTTCTTGGATTTTATCACCTAAATAGGTCTCGGCATCTTGTTTGACCTTCTGCAGGATAAAAGCAGATATTTGCTGCGGCGTGTACTCCTTATTAAAGGCTTTAAATTTAAAGTCTTTGCCCATTTTCCGTTTAGCCGCTTTAATTGTTCCTTCGGGATTAATGGCAGCCTGACGGAGTGCTGGTTCTCCAACAAGCCTCTGACCTTCTTTGGTAAAGGCAACCACCGAAGGAAATGCCTTGCCCGAGGCAACGCCTGCTCCTTCTGCCGAAGGAATAATCACAGGACGTCCTGCCTCCATCACTGCTGCTGCAGAATTCGATGTTCCTAAATCAATTCCAATTACCTTTGCCATGTCAACCTCCTCGTTTCACTCGTCGGTTAGATTACAGAGCACAGATTACAGAACAAACTTTAAATTACAATATACAAATAACAAACCACAAACAATATACAATACCAAAACTACAACGACCAAAACTAAAATGTTTGGAATTTCGGTAATTGTAACTTGTAATTTGTTTGTAATTTGGAATTTGTGCTTTGTGATTTAGCATATGATTCAGGTTTCTCTACTCTGGTTTCTGTTCTCTGGCACTTTGACTTTGCTCAGTGTCCTGAGTCTGTCGAAGGATTTCTGATTTCTTTGAAACCTTAACCTTTGCTGTTCGTATCACTTTATCCTTTAACAAATATCCTTTTTGTAATTCCTCAACTACTGTATTTTCAGCAAGACCATCCTTTTCTATCTGCAAGAGTGCTTCATGTAGATGCGGGTCAAACATCTTTCCCTTTACCTCAATCGGGCAGACTCCATATTCTTTAAGTAAGTCATAAAGATGAGCCAGAATCATCTCTATCCCCTTCATAAATGCATCAAAGTCTTCGTGTTTAGCCTGGGTTAATTCAAGACTGCGCTCAAGGTCGTCAATAATGTTTAATAAATCCGCGATTAAGCTTTCATTGGCAAAGCGTATGAATTCCCCTTTATCCCGCTCGAGGCGCTTGCAGGTGTTTTCAAAATCTGCTTGAAGTCTTAATAATCTTTGCCAATATTCCTGGGCTTTGCGCGCCTCTTCTTTTAATTGATTGTATTCTTCTTCTTCAATCGTAATCAGCTTTTGCTCTTTCTTTTTTTCCATTTGATTTATTCTATTTGGTCCAATGTCTTATTGAGCATCTCGGAAATAAATTCAAGGGCAGGAATAAGGGAGTCATAATTCATCCGACGCGGACCCAAGATTACGAGCTTGCCTTTTTGCCTGTTTTTTTTGTTGTAATTGGAGACAATTAATGAGCAGGTATCTTGTATCAAGGGACATTCAATTTCCGAGCCGATATAAATTTTAACCGGTTCGTTAAAGGAACGGTTGAGAATTGCTAAAAGCTCCTTTTTCTCTTCAAGGAGCTCAACAAGCATTTTTATTTTTTGTGCATTTTGGAATTCCGGCTGCTCCAAGACGTAACTTAAGCCTTTATAGAAAAGTTTATCCTTCCATTCCAAAAGCGAGACTATCCCTGTGCAATGGCTAATTTGCGCAATAATCTGAGAGGTTTTCTCCAGCGCATCCTCAAGAGTACCAAGCTTGTTTTTGTATTCATCAATAATTGTGCGTTTTTCCTCTTCCAGGAGTTGTATCTCGGACATCAGAAAATCAACATAATAACGGTATCCTTTATCTGTGGGAACCCGGCCTGCTGATGTGTGGGGGTGGGTTAAATACCCTGTTTCCTCCAGTTCTGCAAAGACATTACGCACTGTGGCTGAACTTAAACCAAAGTCATCTGCCAATATTTCCGAGCTGATAGGCTGGGCATTATTAAGATAAGTATGAACCGTCGCGGATAATATTGAATTACGCCTTGATGTTTTATCAACTATACGTACCATAATCAGTGTATTATAACATGAAAAAATATCTTGTCAATTTCAAGAAACCTGTCCTCTTTGCCTTTCTTTTAACACTCAATTATAACGAGTGCTAAACAAAAGTCAAAAAAATTTTCCGTATCTTCTAATCGGTTATTGTAACTTCCCTATTTTTCAATAAGTTATTTAAGAGGGGTTTTGTTAAAACAACATCTATGTTTATTGATTTTTCCTGATAATCTATCTTTTTAACGCGGCCTTCGCGATAAAGCAAATCTACCAAATCCATGCGGTTTAAAGGAAGGCAAATGTTCGTTTCCACCAGTTTGAATTTAAAGAAGTCTTCCATTCTTTTTGTTAATTCCTCTTTATTCTCGCCTGTTTTTGCCGAAATAGAGACTGAATCCGGAAAATCTTTTTTAATCCACTCCTGCAGAACCTTGTCCTCCACCAGGTCAATTTTATTGAGTACGGTAATTAGTGATTTGTGTTCGTAACCCAGGTCTTTTAGGACCTCTAATACTGTTTGATAATATTCCTTCAGACGCGGATGATTAATATCAAGGATATGCAAAAGAAGGTCTGCTTCATTTATTTCTTCCAGGGTTGCCTTAAACGCTTCAATCAAATGATGAGGAAGATGATGAAGAAAGCCTACAGTGTCTGAAATTGTTACGCTGCCGATGTTTCTCAATTCGAAATGGCGGCAAAGCGAATCCAGTGTTGTAAAAAGGCTATTACGGATAACCGCCTGGGAAATGCCTGTGAGGGCATTGAAAAGAGTGGATTTACCTGTATTGGTATAGCCAATGAGGACAATAGAAGGAAGCTCCTTTTCTTTTCTTTTTTTTCGCAGAAGCGCACGGTGAACAGAAACCCCTTTTAGTTCTTGTTTTAAGCGTGTGATTCTCTGCCGGATTCGGCGCCGGTCAATTTCCAGCTTTTGTTCACCCGGCCCTCTTGTGCCAATACCGCCTCCCAGGCGCGAGAGAAGAATACCTTTTCCGGTCAGGCGCGGCAGGAGATATTCCAATTGTGCTAATTCAACCTGCAGGTTTCCCTCTGGAGATTGTGCGTGTTTGGCAAAGATATCAAGAATAAGCTGTGTGCGGTCAATCGTTTTTCTGTTGATAATTGCCTCTAAATCCCGCTGTTGCGTTCCTGAGAGGTCATGGCTGAAGATGATTGTATCAATATATTCTGCTTCGCTTAACTGCATAATCTCCTCTGCCTTGCCTTTGCCGATGAAAAGATTAGGGCTGGGCTTGTTGCGACGCAGAAAGATAGATTGAATAATTCGGCCGCCAGCAGTCTTTGTCAGCTCCTCTAATTCTCTGCTTACATCCTCATTTGGCCATTTATCCGCTTCTGATTCTAATTCAATTGTTACTAAAAGGCATCTTTCCATTTTCATTTGCATTTACGGAACAGGTCTCTAATTGCAAATTGCAAATTTGTGCTAATCCAAATTATACGTTTATCTTTTCTGAACCACGTAAGCTGTCGCTTGGCATATTGACGGGTATGTTTTTTGATTAAGGACTTAGCCTCATTTAAGCTATATTTTCCTTCTAAATAATCCTTAATCTCTTTGATTCCTATTGCGCAAGAGGCGGTCTTGCTTAAATTCTTTTTTTTTAATAGGTGCGCTACCTCATTAACTAAACCTTTTTTAAACATTTGCTCAACGCGCTGGTTAATCCTGGTATAAAGTTCCTCTCGCGCTCGATTCAGGCAATAAATCTCAACATTATACCTTTGGGTAATTCCCCGGCGTTTTTTCTGCCACTGTGAGATTGGTTTCTTGGTTTTTATCCAGACCTCTAAAGCGCGGATTATCCGCCTTAGGTCATGCGGATGAATCCTTTCTCCTGCCTGAGGGTCAACTTTTTGCAGGCGCTGATAAAGATGCCTTGTCCCCTTTTTTTCTGCTTGTTGATAAAGCCTCTGGCGTATCTTTTTATCCTCTCCCGGGCCCTTAAATATGCCGTCTAAAACCGCACTGGCATAGAGCCCTGTTCCTCCGTTAAACAAAGGGGTCTTTTTTTTCTTTAATATTGTTTTGATTGCCTTAAGAGCCCTGTTTCGGTAAAGCGAAGCATTGAATTCTTTTTGTGCTGGGATGATATCAATGAGGTGGTGAGGGATTTTTCTTCTTGCGCAGACAGAAGGCTTAGAGCTAATAATATCCATTCCTTTATAAACCTGCATTGAATCGCAGGAGACAATCTCAGCATTGAGTTTTTTAGCTATTCTTAGGGCAAACTCGCTTTTTCCTACGGCAGTTGGGCCAAGAATAAAGATTATTCTGGGTTTAGGCATTTCCACGTCTTCTCTTTGATATATCCTTCTGCAGGGCCAAGATAAGCTGATGCCTTCTCTCTTTCTCTTTTTGGGGCACGTCATCAGGGAGGTTTTCTGCCTGCGTATGCGGCCGGGGAGAGTATTTAAAGATATACGCAGAGTCGAATTCCACCTGCTTCATAAGATTATATGTATCCTGGAAATCCTCTTCTTTCTCTCCGGGAAATCCAACAATAATATCGCTGGTTAAGATACCATCTTTTACAATCTTGCGGTAAGCCCTGATTAAGTCTAAATAAAACCTGCGTGTATAACCCCGCTTCATCAGTTGAAGTATGCGCTCAGAACCGGATTGAACAGGAAGATGGAGGTATTTCTTAATCTTTCCCAGGCTCGCCATTGCCTTGAATAAATCAATGCTTGTATCCCTTGGATGCGAGGTAATAAAGCTGAATTGCTTCAGGCCATTAATATCATTTACCAATTTTAATAGTTCTATAAAATTAACTGCGGATTTATAGGCATTTACATTCTGCCCCAATAGCGTGATATTGGTTATCTCCCTATCTACTGCTTCTTCTATCTCTTTGATAATATCTTTATAATCCCTGTTTCTTAATCTGCCGCGCACATAAGGCACAATACAATAAGAGCAAAAATTAGAACAACCCTCAGAGATTACAACATAGGCATGATTTTTATCTTCACGAAATCCGCTGTGGTAAATCTCCTCGGGTCGAATACTACCGTTTGTTTCCCAGATTTTTCTCTCTAATAATTTTCTATCTCTCAACTGTGCTTTGTCAACCCTAAACTTATTTACAATTTCTGGAATTTTGTGAATATCACTCGGCCCAACAATAAAATCAACCTGAGGTGCACGCTCAAAGATTGCCTCTTTGTAGTTCTGCGCCATGCAACCGACCAGACCGATTATCGCTTTGCGGTTATCGGTTTTCGCTTTTCGGAATTTGCCTAATCCACTCCAGACCTTATTTTCAGCATGCTGGCGTACAGAGCAGGTGTTATAAATTATAACGCTTGCCTCCTGCTCAATAGTCGTTCGCTGATAGCCTTCTTTTCCAAGTAAACCAGCAATAACCTCCGAATCCCGAACATTCATCTGACAGCCCAGAGTGCGAATGAACACTTTTTTTGTTGTAACTTGTTGTTCCATAGTGAATTGTGTAATCTAAAATTCTTACTTTGAGGTTTACATAAAACTGTCTAAAGCCGATGAATGTATACGATAATGCTGTATTTTTGATACATTTTAGACTTTATTTTATCGTATTTCTCCATATTATCAGCTTCTCTATGTCTAAAACTGTAAAAACTGGATAATTCCTGTAATCTCGTCTTGGCCTAATCCATCTCTTCTTTATCCAGTAATATAAGGTCTCGCGGTGAACTCCTAATATTTTTGCTGTCTGGGTCATATTGTATCTTTTGGCTGACCTCTTGGTATATTTGCGAAAGACCTTTCTATCGCACTCTTCTATCTGGCTGTCTATGACCTGCTCTTTATGCTTTCTTTTGTCTATGAGTTTTTCTAAAGCTCGCCTATCTGCTTCGAATAATATTTCCAGAACCCTTTCGTATCTTTGCTGCTCTTCGCTGCCATACAGATAAACCTTGATTACTTTTCCTTGATTATCACAAAGAACCAGTTCCTTTTTTAAAACCGTTCATACCTGTCTCCTTTCGTCTGTCTATTTTAACACAAAATGCAGGCCTTATAAATAAAAAAACAGACCTCATGTGGACCTCATGGAAGCCTGTTATTGAAATTAATTATAGATGCTCTCAATTTTGATTATATCGCGCTTCAACTTTCATTGGACTTTAAGAATGCAATAATATTTTCCTTGATTTTATCTCTGGTTTTTCTGAATACCGCGAGCTTCTCTTCCTCTGTTCCCGTAGCTCCTGCCGAATCCTCAAGATTCCAGTGAACTTTTTCATACTTCCCAGGAAAAATAGGGCAAGTTTGTCTGGCATTATCGCAAACAGTAACAACATGGTCAAACTGCCGACCTAAAAATTCTTTTACAGACTTTGCTTTCTGTTTTGAGATATCAATACCTGTCTCGTCCATCACTTTTATGGCCATCGGGTTGATTTGGGTTGGTTTTACTCCTGCGCTAAAAACTTCAAATCTCTCTCCTGCAAAATGTCTTAAAAATCCTTCTGCCATCTGGCTACGACAAGAATTTCCAGTGCATAAAAACAATATTCTTTTCTTTATATTAAACATTTTTGTCAAATAAATATCTGGTTCTTAGACAAATTCTGACCAGCATCAACATTACAGGGACCTCAATCAGCACCCCGACTACTGTTGCCAACGAAGCCCCTGATGATAAGCCAAAAAGCATCGCAGATGTTGCAATAGCAACCTCAAAATGATTGCTTGCACCAATCAAAGCTGAAGGCGCAGCATCTCTATATGAAAGTCTCAGCCACTTAGCAAGAAAATAAGTTAAGCCGAATATGAAACAGGTCTGAATAAAAAGAGGGATGGCAATTAAGAATATTACCTGCGGCTGACTGATAATAAGCTCCCCTTTAAAAGAAAACAGGAGAACAAGCGTAACAAGCAACGCACCAATGGATACAGGCGTCAAATAATGCAAGAATCTCTCCTCAAACCACTTAAAACCCTTACGTCTAATAATCTGCTTCCTCGAATGATATCCCAAGAATAACGGCAAACCAACGTAAATCACAACAGACAAGACAATCGTCTGCCATGGGATAGGCATCTTATTAACACCCAATAACCATCCACCCAGAGGAGCATA
Source organism: Candidatus Omnitrophota bacterium (assembly GCA_016783355.1). Lineage (GTDB taxonomy): Bacteria > Omnitrophota > Gorgyraeia > Gygaellales > JAHJCI01 > BS750-G32. The sequence goes on from JADHWR010000028.1 coordinate 15,254, forward strand.
AAGGAATAACATGGTTAAGGAATTTATAGCCACCATGACAAGCGTATGCCCATCATTACCTTTGGATAAATGTCCCCA
>JADHWR010000029.1 GCA_016783355.1 Candidatus Omnitrophota bacterium
TAATATAACAATAGATAGCCAAAACTTACAAGTTTCTAAAGAAACTACTGTTTTTGAAGCAGCAAAAAAGGTAAATATTAATATTCCGCATCTTTGTTATCATGAGGATTTATCTATTTATGGGGCCTGCAGGGTCTGTGTGGTAGAGATAGAGGGAAGGCCGCGCCTGGAGCCTTCTTGTGCTACTGTTGTAGAGGAAGGAATGGTAATAGGGACAAATACCAGCCGGGTAAGGAAGGCGCGCCGGATGATTGTGGAGCTGCTTTTAGCCAATCATCCAGAGGATTGCCTTATCTGCGAGAGGAACCAGATTTGCGAGTTAAGAAAACTTGCTTATGATTTAGGGATAAGGGCTTTAAGATTTGAAAAAGGAAGGAAATATCATTACGAACCAGATGTTTCTTCTCCGGCAATAATCAGAGACCCTAACAAATGTATTCTTTGCAGCCGCTGTATCAGGGTTTGCCAAGAGATACAATCAGTAGGGGCAATTGATTTTATTAATAGGGGCGCAAGAACCCAGGTTTTGACCTTTTTTAATAAAGGGTTAAATAATGTAGATTGCACTAATTGCGGCCAATGCATCCTCGCTTGTCCAACAGGCGCATTGCGCGAGAAAACCGTAGTAGATGAAGTCTGGGAGGCGCTTTCCGATCCGAACAAATTTACTGTAGTTCAGACTGCACCGGCAGTAAGAGCAGCTATCGGAGAAGAATTTGGTATGCCGGCAGGAAGTTTGGTGACTAAGAAAATGGCTGCTGCTTTGCGAAGATTGGGTTTTAATAAGGTGTTTGACACCCAGTTTGCTGCAGATTTAACCATTATGGAAGAAGCACATGAGTTAATAGAGAGGATAAAAAATAAAAAAGGCAACCTTCCGCTGATTACCTCTTGTTCTCCAGGATGGATAAAATATGCGGAGCATTTCTTTCCTCACTGCTTAGAGCATGTTTCCACGTGTAAGTCGCCACAGCAGATGTTCGGAGCAATCGCAAAGACCTACTATACAGAAAAGATTGGTGTTAAGCCTGCAGAGATGTTTGTGGTTTCAATTATGCCCTGCACAGCAAAGAAGTTTGAAGCTCAGCGTCCTGAGATGAGGTCTTCCGGAGTTCAGGACGTAGATGCAGTATTGACAACACGGGAGGCAGGACGGATGATTAAAGAAGCAGGCATTGATTTTGTAAATTTACCTGATCAGGATTTTGATCAACCCTTAGGTGTATCAACAGGCGCAGCAGTAATCTTTGCTGCAACAGGTGGGGTAATGGAGGCAGCACTGCGCACTGCCTACGAGGTGATTACCGGTAAGACATTGGATAAGGTTGAGTTTGAGCAGGTTCGGGGAATGAGAGGGATAAGAGAAGCGCAGTTAACCCTGGACGGTCTGGATTTAAAGGTGGCAGTGGCGCACGGTTTATCTAATGCCAAAGTTTTATTAGAGCAGGTCGAAAAAGGAAAATCCCCCTATCATTTTATAGAAATAATGGCTTGCCCCGGCGGTTGTTTAGGCGGCGGAGGCCAGCCAATGCCGACCAATCTTGAAGTCAGAAAAGCACGGGCTGCCAGTATATATCGCGAAGATGAGGGGAAATCAATAAGAAAATCTCATGAAAATCCCGCAATTTTTGCACTCTATCAGGAATTTTTAGGCAAACCATTAAGTAAAAAATCACATCATCTTCTGCATACAACCTATACCAAAAGAACCAGATGAGGGGGCAGGGAATTTTTTGACCACTCATCCTGACCCTGCCCCTGAACGAAGTGAAGGGGAAGGGTCTCTAAATATGATTCTCAAAACAGTTGTTGTCGGTTCAATGCAGGCTAACTGTTATATCTTTGGGTCAGATAAAACAAAAGATGTCGTTGTTATTGACCCCGGCGATGACTACGAAAAAATATCCACCTGCCTTAATGGCTTAAATGCAAAATATGTCATTAATACCCACGGGCACATAGACCACATTGGTGCTAACACAAGATTCAACTTGCCCATTTTAATCCACAGGTTAGATAATCAGTTACTGAAAAACCCGCAGCTGAACCTGTCTTTTCTTCTTGGTTTTCCTTTTTCTTCTCCAGAGGCAAGCAGGCTTCTGGAAGAGGCAGATACAATAAGGGCGGGCGAGATTAGCTTAGAGGTTATTCATACCCCGGGCCATACACCGGGCGGAATATGTTTAAAATATGACAACCTAATTTTTACAGGAGATACATTATTTAAAGAAGGAATAGGCAGGACAGATCTACCCTATGGTTCTCAATCAGATCTGATGAATTCTATAAAGAAGAAGCTTCTCGTTTATGGTGACGAGGTAACAATTTACCCTGGCCATGGCCCTCAATCCACTATTGGCGAGGAAAAAAGAAATAACCCATTTTTAAAATGATAGCCTCTAAATTTTGTAGCGCCGATTGGATAAAAAATATAATCAAAGAAGACGAGAACGCACCTTTTATGGAAAATGGGAATGATTTTATAAATGATGAGAAGATAGAAGAGATTCTCGCGAAAGGCAGGAATCCTCAAAAGAAAAAAGTGAGGGAGATCATTCAAAAATCTCTTGATATAGAAAGGTTAGAGCCGGATGAAACTGCTGCTCTTTTGAATGTTCAGGATTTGGATTTGTGGCAGGAGATATTTCAGGCAGCAGGCGAGGTAAAAACAAGGGTATATGATAATCGTATCGTCACCTTCGCCCCTTTGTATTTAAGTAACTTTTGCGTAAATAGTTGTCTTTACTGCGCTTTTAGAAAAGAGAATACCAAAGAGGTAAGAAGAAGGTTGACCCTTGATGAAGCAAGGAAAGAAACAGAGGCACTTGTATCTCTTGGGCATAAGCGCCTGATTGTGGTTTATGGAGAGCACCCCCTTTCTGATATCGATTATATTGTCGATACAATAAGAACTATTTATGAGATTAAGATAAAGCCCGTTCGAAATAATCCCGCCCCTGCCGTTAGGGGGGACGCCGTAGGCGGTGGGATTTCGAACGGGCTAAAAGCAAGGGCAAGCTCTAATCAGATTCGTCGGGTAAATCTGAATGCCGCGCCAATGGACATTGAGAGATTAAGGCTTTTAAAAAAGGCTGGTATTGGAACATACCAGATATTTCAGGAAACATACCATCACTCAACATACAGAAAGGTTCATCCCGCTGGTATAAAAGCGAATTACACCTGGAGGCTTTATGCATTACACAGGGCGCAGGAAGTAGGCATAGATGATGTTGCCATTGGGGTTTTGTTTGGGCTTTATGATTGGAGATTTGAGGTTATGGGTCTTTTGTATCATGCTATAGATTTAGAGAAATACTTTGGCGTAGGCCCGCATACAATTTCTTTTCCTCGCTTGGAGCCGGCAGCAAACACCCCTTTTATTCAGCAGACAAAATATAGAGTTTGCGATGAAGATTTCAAAAAACTTATTGCTGTAATTAGGCTTTCAGTTCCTTATACTGGTATGATTTTAACAGCAAGAGAAAGCCCTGAAATTAGGAGGGGCGCGATTCCATTAGGAATAACCCAGACAGATGCTTCGACAAGGATTGGTATTGGCGCATATAGCGATAGATATACTGAGCAGGAAGCAGAAAAGCAACAATTTCTTTTAGGGGATACAAGAAGCCTCGATGAGGTAATCAGGGAATTTGCCTCCAACGGCTATATTACATCATTTTGTACTGCTGGCTATCGTTGTGGAAGAACAGGGAAATGTATTATGGATTTATTAAAGCAGGGCAAAGAAAGGTGGTTTTGTAAGCTCAATGCCGTCTTAACCTTTAAAGAATATCTTTTGGACTTTGCAGATAAAAAGACACAGAGAGTTGGAGAGGAAGTCATCAAAGAGGAGATCAAGCAGATTGAAAGCAATCTTCCAGAGGTCCTGCCAAGGTTCAGGCAATATCTGAAGAGGATTGAGAACGGTAAGAGAGACCTCTATTTTTGAAGTGAGTGAAGCCTGCCTGCCGGCAGGCAGGTAATCCCATCTCGAGATGTGAATAAAAAAGAAATCATAGCACGATTAGAGACCGAGAACTCAAATCAGCTTTTTAATGAGGCGGATAAAATCAGAGAGGCTTGCCTTGGTAATGAAGTTCATATTAGAGGCATAATCGAGTTCTCTAATTACTGCTGCCGCAGTTGTCTTTACTGTGGTTTGCGCAAGGAGAACAAAGGGATTTCTCGCTATCGTATGTCAGGCGAGGAAATAATAAAGCTCGCAAATGAGATAACGAACTTTGGTTTGAAAACTGTTGTTTTGCAATCAGGAGATGATTTTGCATTTACTCAAAAGACCCTCTCAACAATTATAAATAAGATAAAAAAGGAAAACCCTGGTGTTGCCATAACCTTATCTGTAGGAGAAAGGCCGCCTGATGACTACAAGGCCTTTAAAGACGCCGGGGCAGACCGGTATCTTTTAAAGCACGAAACCGCCAACCCTGAGCTTTATCAAAGATTGCATCCTGGCCAGAGCCTAAAAAGAAGGCTCGAAATCTTAGAATATCTTAAAAAACTGAATTATCAGGTAGGAGCGGGCAATATCGTTGGTTTACGAGGGCAGGCCTTAGAAGATTTGGCAGATGATATTTTGTTGATGAAAATGCTGGATGTAGATATGGCAGGCATTGGGCCCTTTATTCCCCAGAGAGATACTCCTTTATCTGATTTTCCTTCTGGACCTTTAAAGCTAACCCTGAAGGTCTTAGCTCTTACGCGCATACTTACTAAAAATAGTCATCTACCCGCTACTACTGCATTGGCAACATTAGATTCTGCGCAGGGCCAGCTTTCAGGTTTTAAGGCAGGATGTAATGTAATTATGCCTGATTTTACTCCTGAATATTACCGTAAGGATTATGTGATTTATGATCACAAAAGAAGAGTAGATTTAGAGAGAGCAAAAGAGTTAATTTTTAAAGCGCGAAGACTAATTTCAGCGGACCGAGGAGATTCGCTCAAATGCAGAAAACCCCAAGAGGCCTGCGTCTGCAGATAGCCATCTTTGGCAGAAGAAACACAGGTAAGTCCTCAATACTTAATGCTATAACGCGCCAAGAGGTTTCTATTGTTTCTGATGTCGCGGGTACCACTACCGACTCCGTAGAAAAAGCAATGGAGTTATTACCCATTGGGCCGGTTTTATTTATTGATACCGCAGGATTGGATGATGTAGGCGCATTAGGAAGATTAAGAATCAAAAAGACCTATGAGGTTTTTCAACGCGCCGACATTGTTCTTTTAGTTACAGAGGCAGATGTATGGACAGAATATGAAGAAAGAATTTTAGAGGAAGCGAGAAAGAGAGAAACTCCTATTTTAGTCATTTTGAATAAAATAGACCAATTTAGCCCAGACCAGAATCTAAAAGAAAGATTAAATAAAGAAAAGATTCCTGTTGTTGTAACTTGCGCCCGCCTGCCGAGCGGGCAGGCATTAAATCATACCTGGCAGACAACAACGCAAGTAAAAAATGAACTTATTAAATTATTGCCGGCAGACTTTATAAACCCTACTCCTCTTATTTTTGACCTAATCAATGAAGGGGATTTAGTTATTTTAGTTATTCCCATAGATAAAGAAGCGCCCAAGGGAAGGCTTATCTTACCCCAGCAGCAGACATTAAGGGAAATATTAGACAAAAAGGCATCTGCCCTTGTGATGAATGAGAAAAATTTAGGACAGGCAATCGCTAATTTTAAAAAAAAGCCAGCAATTGTTATTACTGATTCTCAGGTTTTTGAAGAAGTTTTTAATTCTGTCCCAGAGGATGTTCTTGTAACCAGTTTTTCTATTCTTTTTGCCCGCTCAAAAGGCGATTTAAAAGAATTGGCCAAAGGTGCACGAAGCTTGGATGACTTAAAACCAGAAGACAAAATCTTAATTGCCGAGGCCTGCACCCACCATCCTATTGGTGATGACATTGGACGGGTAAAAATCCCCAAATGGATTAGCCAAAGAATCGGAGGAAGAATAAATTTTGATGTTTTTTCAGGCCGAGATTTTCCTGCGGATTTGAAGCAGTATAAACTGATTATTCATTGCGGTGCCTGCATGCTAAACAGGAAGGAAACTTTAAGCAGAATCTATGAAGCCAGAAGTCAGGGGGTTGCGGTAACAAACTATGGTCTGGCGATAGCTTATCTTTTCGGCAGATTCCAGAGGGCTTTGGGACCCTTGAATAAGGTAAAATGACCAAATCTATTTCTGTAATTATAGTTGCCTTTTTCTTGTTCTTCGCCAGCTACTCTCAGGCGCAGGAAGCTGAGAGAGACCTGCAAGAAAAATCATATTCTGACATTAATGCCTCTGAGCTTATGCGCAAGATTGAGAGAAAAGAAGAGTTTGTCTTGCTTGATGTAAGAACTGAAGATGAATATGCTCAAGGTTATATCAAAGGAGCGATTTCAATCCCATATCGTGAAATAGATGTAAAAACCGTGAACCTGGGATGTCCGTGTAGAGAGGTAGTAATTTATTCTAAGAGCGGCCACAGAAGCGCGAATATCGGCAAAAGCTTGGCAGGAGTGGGTTTCGTAGATGTCAAGAATCTACTTGGCGGAATTCAGGCCTGGAAGAAAACTGGAGGAAAAATTGTGAAAGGAGATTTTGAGGCTGAGGGAAGAGCCGCTTTACCTGATGCCGGTGGGCAGGCGCGTTAAGTAAACCCCGTTCGAAGTCCCCGCCGTAGACGGGGCATCCCGACAAAAGGCGAGATGCCTTTTGTCGGGATTACTTCGAACGGGGTAAACCAAGGAGGGGGAGATGGCAAAGATATTGATAATTTATTATTCCCGCAGTGGCAATACAAAGAAGATGGCCTCTTTTATCAAGAGTGGCGTAAAGATGGAAGAGAATGTAGAGGTATCTTTAAAAGATGTGGCGCAGACACAAGTAAAAGAGTTGCTTGACTACGATGGTATTATTATTGGTTCGCCAACATATTATGGCAGTATGGCAGCCCAGATAAAGAGGCTTTTGGATGAGAGTGTCTGTTTTCACGGAAGGCTTGAGGGTAAAGTGGGTGCTGCCTTTTCTTCCGCAGCAAATATTGGCGGAGGCAACGAGACAACAATTACTGATATATTGAAAGCGATGCTCATTCATGGTATGATTATTCGAGGTAATTCCCAGGGAGACCACTACGGGCCAGTATCCATTGGTTCTCCTAATCAGCGTGTAGAAAAACAGTGTAAGACCCTGGGGCAAAGAATGGCAAAGCTGGTGAAGTTGGTAAAGGCAGTGAAATGAAAAAAGATTGTCCGAATAAAGAGGAGAATAAAAAGAGCTGCCCTTGCACTTATGAACCCTGCGAAAAGAAGGGAATCTGTTGCGAATGTATTGCCTATCATCGCAAAAGAGGGGAGCTGCCTGCCTGCGTGCAGTAGGCAGGCCTGTCTGTACTAAGAGAAGGGCATCTTTTATCTGATGACTCTGATTAATTCCTTTTCATTATATCTTCAATCCGGCTCGTGGTTGGCTTATGCTGCTTCTTTTTTTGCAGGAATTTTAATCAGTTTTACTCCCTGTGTCTATCCTTTAATTCCGATTAATGTAGGTTTTATCGCAAGCAGATGCCAGGGTTCAAGACTTAAAGCCTTTTGTTTAAGCCTTGCTTTTGTAATCGGAATAGCACTTACCTATTCAGCTCTGGGCTTGCTTGCTTCTTTAGGGGGTAAGATTTTTGGGCAGTTTCAAAGCAGTCCTTGGAGTTTTATCCTCGTCGGAAACATCTCCTTACTTTTAGGTCTATCTATGCTTGAGGTATTTAGGTTGCCGGTGATCTGCTTAGGAAAAACAGCAACATCAATTAAATCAGGCTCAAAGGGTTCTAAATTCAATCTTTTTGCTGCTTTGGGTTTGGGTTGCGTCTGTGGTTTAATTATTGGACCCTGCACTACTCCGGTTTTAGGGGTTTTACTTTTGTATGTTTCTACAAAGGCAAACATTATCTTTGGCGCAAGCCTGATCTTTGTCTTTGCTTTAGGAATGGGGATGTTATTAATATTAACAGGAACGTTTTCTTATCTGTTGAGCAGTTTACCAAAGACAGGTAAATGGAACTTGAGGGTCAAAAAAGTCCTCGGATGGGCTTTAATAATTTATGCCGAATTTCTCTTTGTTCGGGCGGGGAGAATGTTATGGTAAAAAAACAAATTCTGTTATATTTTTTGATCTTGTTAGGCCTTTCTTTATTGCTGCCGGATTCAGCCAGAGCCCAACCCCTCAGCTTGGAGTGGTTAAAGGAAAGTCCTATTTGTGAAAAGATAGGAGATTTTCGTCTTCAAAATCTCTCGGGTAGATACGTATCTTTAAATGAATATATTGATGGCAACTCCAGTCTTTTACTTTTTTGGGCTACCTGGTGTCCTTATTGCCGGCAGACGATAAAGCAATTGGCCCAGACTTTGCGCAATTTAGATAATTCGCAGTTTAAATTCATTCTTATTAATGTTGGCGAGAGCAAAGAAAAAGTGCAGAAATTCCTAAGCCAGTTTGAAGATAAGCCATTTATTGTCTTATTGGATTACTGGGGAGAAGTAGCTGCGGATTGTGAAGTTATCGGAATTCCTATGTTTATAGGTTTTGATGATAAAGGCGAGGTGGAACTAGTTGATAACTATTTGCCAGAAGATTATCTGGAAAGGGTAGTCGCAAGAAAGGGCGAATCAGAATGAAGGCATCTCAGGGTATTGTAGTTATGATTACCTGTTGTTCGAAGAGAGAGGCTTTAAAGATAAAGAGAGCCTTATTGGAGAGGAGGATAGCTGCTTGTGTAAATGTTATTTCATCAATTGAGTCTTTTTTTTGGTGGCAGGGTAAGATAGATTCGGCTAAGGAAGTACTACTCTTGGTCAAAACAAAGAAGAGCTTATTTAAAGAAGTAATTACACTGGTCAAAAAGATTCATCAATATGATGCCCCAGAGATAATCGCTCTACCGATAGTCGCAGGGAGTAAAGAATACCTAAGCTGGATGGAGAAAAGTTTAAAGAGCTGTTCTTGAATTAAGAAGACCTTTATTAAAAGGAGGATATTGTGAAAGAAGAAATAAAGAAGGTGCTTGTCGAAGAGGTACGGCCAATGTTATCAATGCACGGTGGAGATATAGAATTGATTGATGTGACAGATGAAGGAGTAGTAAAGGTGAGATTGAAGGGGGGCTGTGCTGGTTGCCCTGCAGCGCAGATGACCCTCGTAGGAATAGTGGAGAGCACCATTAAATCTAAATTTCCTCAGGTTAAAAAGGTGGAGGCAGTATGAGTTTTCCAGATTGGTATCTTAAGGAAAAGAAAAAAGCAAGACACCGGTTAAAGAATGCAAAACCGGCAAAATACGGAATAGATATTGCGTTAGAAGACTATCAACGGCAAGGCAGGAGACCCAAAAAGATAGAGAGTTTAAAGAAATTGGGTAAATACACCCAGGAAAGGCTTGAGAGTGTTGGCGAAAGAGCAGATGAGCAATTTCGCTGTGCAACGCACCTGCAACAAGACAACATCACCACCTATTTAAACACAATAAAAGGCTTTCTGCCAGAAGGCGTAGTGGTAATGGATACTGATCGGGCAATAAAGAAATTTAACTGGTTTAAAAACTATTATTTTAAGATTATGCCGAAGAACTTAAATAAATATACCGTTTTTGTAAATGCTTATTCCCAGGGGGGCATTTTTATCTGGATTAAGGAAGGAATCCATGTTAAATTTCCTTTACAGGCCTGCTTTTATCTTCAGAGTTCAAATTATGTCCAAATTCCCCATAGTTTTATTATTGCTGAACCCCATTCTAAAATACATCTAATTAGTGGTTGCGTCACTGACAAGGACTGTAAAAATAGCGCGCATATTGCCGTAACAGAGGTCTTTGTTAAGGAGGGGGCTGAGGTTACCTGGACGATGATTCATAATTGGGGCAAACACTTTCACGTGAGGCCTAATGTCGGAATAAAAGTAGAAAAAAGAGCCACCCTCATCAGTAATTATTTGCTTACTTCAGAGGTTAAAAGTATCCAATCCTATCCCACGGCAATTTTGGCTGAGGGGGCACGCGCTGTTTTTAATACAATGTTGTTCTGTCGTGGTAGGAGCCAGATTGATAGTGGCTCGGCAATCTATTTCAATGGCAAGGACTCTAAAGGAGAAATAAAAAGCCGGGCATTAATTTTAGATAATTCCCGGGTTGCTCTGCGGGGCCACCTCTCAGGTAATAAAAAATGCCTTGGGCATTTAGAATGCAAAGGATTGATTTTAAGCAAGGAGGCAGTTGGCAGGGCTTATCCTAATTTATCTGCTTGCGAGGATGCCGAACTTACTCATGAGGCAGCTATGGGAAAGGTGAGAAATGAGGAGATGGATTACTTAATGACAAGAGGTTTTTCTAAAGATGAGGCTACTTCGTTGATTGCGCGTGGTTTTATAAGTTTAGATATTCCCGGGCTTCCAGCTACCGTGAACAACTATGTTAAGGAAGTAATTGAGGCAACGGGAAAGAAAAGTATTTAAGAGATGCTCAAGATAGAAGATTTACATGTAGAGGTAAAAGAAAAAAAGATTCTGAGGGGAATAAATTTGCACATAAAGAGAGGCGAAAGACATGTCTTGATGGGTGTTAATGCCTCTGGTAAGACTACCTTAGCGCAGGTTCTCTTGGGCTTCCCGCAATATAAAATTACAAGGGGTGAGATTAACTTTGCAGGTAAGCCGCTTAACAATCTCAGTATAGACGAACGGGCAAGACTTGGTTTAGCTTTAGCATTTCAAGCTCCGCCAAAAGTTGACATAAACTTCGAGCAGTTTATTACGGAAATTGAGACTAAGTTTGGCGGCAAAGTAAACTTTCCTAATTTTGGGCAGGAAATAGAGCATTTTAGACATAGGAATCTAAATGATGGATTATCGGGTGGTGAAAAGAAGCGCTCAGAGCTGATTCAGATTTTGGCAATGAGGCCGAAGCTTATTATTCTGGATGAGATTGATTCCGGCGTCGATATAGACTCACTAAAATTGATTGGAGAGATTCTTAATGAAAGAGATGAGTCAATGTTAATTATAACTCATTATCGGCATATTTTAGATTATTTAAAAGTAGATAAAATTCACCTGCTTGGGTTTGGTAAGATTTTGGTAAGCGGCACATCCCAGAAAATCCTGGATGGTATTGAACATTATGGATATAAAGGATATCTCAATAAGTTGGGCATCTGCAAAGAGTGCCCTTTGAAAGAATGTATTGTTGTTGAATGAAGAATCTTACCTTTTTGCTCTAATCATGGGAACAAATCTTACGGGGATAATATCTTTAACTGTTGCTTTCCCTTCCTCTTTTATAATCAGCTTTAATTCTTGAAATCTTTTGCCGACAGGAATAATCATCCTTCCCTTTTCTCTTAGCTGCTCTATAAGCCGAGGAGGAATCTCTAAAGGTGCGCAGGTTACGATTATAGCATCAAAGGGAGCAAATTCCTCCCACCCCAAAAATCCATCACCGCATTTTACTTTAATGTTTTGATATCCCAAATTCATTAATCGTGTTTCTGCTTCTCTGACTAAGGGTTCCAAGATTTCAATGGTATAAACTTCTTTGGTTAACTCTGCTAAGATTGCTGCCTGATAACCGCTACCTGTGCCAATCTCTAAAACCTTTTCATCACCCCTTAACTGAAGAAGTTCTGTCATCAGAGCAACAATGTAAGGCTGGGAGATGGTTTGATTATAGCCAATAGGTAAGGGACTGTCGATGTAAGCTGAATTTTTGTATTCTGAAGGGACAAATCTATGGCGGGGGACTTTAAGAAGAGCTGCGATAACCTTTTTATCCCTTATTCCTCGTTCAATTATTTGCTCCTGCACCATTTTTTTTCTCAGAAGAGAAAAGCTACCCTGGGCATAAAGAGCCGAAGAAAGAAGCAAGAGACATAAGATTAAGGAACCTTTCTTTAACATCCTGAAAAACGAAAATAGGGGTCAGGTCTCCACATTTGACAACAAGCGGGCCCTGTACCATACGGTACATGGCGGGTCCTGTCTCGGCAGAGCCCAAAATTGTCCTCGCTCAAGGGGAAGCCTCTATAGGGCATAATTCGCTGCGTGCCCCGTACCGTACGGTACGGGGCGGGCTATTTTGGGCCGCCCACCCATTCGACAAGCTCAGGGTCGTCCCGAGCGACCCTTCGACAAGCTCAGGGTCGTCCCGAGCGAAGTCGAGGGACGAAGTCGAGGGACGAAGTCGAGGGACGAAGTCGAAGTGCCCACTGCCTCGCCACCCGCTCAACAAGAGGGGACACCCGCTTACAACTAATATTATAGCAGGATAACCTACTGTATAAACAAAAAATAAAAATGTATCATTTCAATGGTTAAATTTGTGGTATAATATATATTTTCGGAGGGGTATAATGAGGATAAATAATAAGGAAATTTTAGCAGATACCCAGGATACTAAAATTATCAAATTGGGTATCCACGCACCTTATATTGCTCAAAAAGCACAACCTGGTCAATTTGTCGTCGTGATGGTTAAGGAAGAAGGAGAAAGGATTCCCCTTACCGTAGTAGATACAGATAAGAATGAAATTACTTTAATTTTAGAGGAGGCAGGACTTTCTACCAAGCTTTTAGGGAAACTGAATAAGGGTGATTCGCTTTATGCCTTAGTCGGGCCCCTGGGACATCCCGCTGATATTAAGAACTACGGAAAAGTAATTTTAGTTGGGGGAGGAGTAGGTATTGCTGAAATTTATCCCGTAGCAAAGGGATTAAAAGAGAAAGGAAATTATATCGTTATTATTTTAGGAGCAAGGACAAAAGATTTATTGTTTTTAGAAAAAGAGTTAAAAGGCATATCCGATGAATTATATATTACTACCGATGATGGCTCTTATGGCAGAGCAGGTTTTACTACCGATGTTCTACAGGAACTCCTTAAGAGCGGAGTATATAATTTAGTTTATGCTGTGGGGCCCATTCCCATGATGAAAAAGGTCTCAGGAATTACCAGGGACTCTGGCATAAAAACAGTTGTCTCTTTAAATGCTATAATGTTGGATGGAACCGGCATGTGCGGAAGCTGCAGAGTAACTATAGGAAAGGAGGTAAGATTTACTTGTGTTGATGGCCCGGAATTTGATGCCCATTTAGTAGATTGGGATGAGTTAGAAAAAAGAAATAGGATATATGACGAGAAAGAAAAACATATATGTAAACTCTATGGACTATGATGAAGGAACCAGTAAAGATTAGAGAGTTAGATTCTGACGAAAGAATAAATAATTTTAATGAGGTGGTTTTAGGCTACAGCGAAGAGGAGGCGTTTAAAGAAGCCTCACGCTGCCTTCAGTGTAAAAATCCCGCCTGTATTTCCGGTTGTCCTGTAGGAGTAGATATTAAAAAATTTATTTATCAGATAACCCAAAAAGATTATCAAGCTGCTTATTCTACGATTAGAGAAAAGAATGATTTTCCTTCGGTTTGCGGAAGAGTTTGCCCTGCTGAATATCAGTGTAGAATGGCTTGTGTGTTGAGTAAGAAAAATTTGCCGTTTGCCTCGAGGGAAGCAATCAACATACATTTTTTAGAAAGATTTGTTGCTGATTATGGAATGAAGCATTGCAGCAGCAAGCAGGAGGCAGTAAACCCCGTTCGAAGTAAGGCGCCAGGGGCGACTGCCCCGCCTACGGCGGGGACTTCAAACGGGGTGAGCCACGAGTTTAAAGATAAAAAGGTGGCAGTGGTAGGCTCAGGTCCAGCAGGTCTGTGTGTTGCCGCAGAACTGGCAAGACAGGGCATCAAAGTAGTAGTTTTTGAAAGCCTTCATAAGCCAGGAGGGGTCCTGCGGTATGGAATTCCTCCTTTTCGGCTTTCGCGCAATATTTTGGATTTTGAAATAGATTATTTGAAGAAATTAGGAGTAAAGATTGTACCCAATTTTATTGTCGGCAGAGTTAAAATGTTAGATGAACTTTTTTCTGAAGGATATTCAGCGATATTTTTAGGATTGGGGGCAGGCGTTCCTTCTTTTTTGAAAATAAAAGGAGAAAATTTATGTAACGTCTATTCCGCAAATGAATTCTTAACAAGAGTTAATCTTATGTGCGCATATAAATTTCCTCAATTTCATACCCCTGTTAACACAGGTAAAAATATTATAGTTATTGGCGGAGGGAATACGGCGATGGATGCAGCAAGAGTTGCGTTGAGGCTGCAAAAGATAAATGGAATCACAGCAAACGTAACAATTCTTTATCGCCGTAGCGAAGTTGAAATGCCGGCCAGACGTCCTGAAATTGAACATGCCAAAGAGGAGGGGGTAGGCTTTAAATTTTTAGTTCAGCCAAAAGAACTTACTGGTGATAAAAATGGATATGTGAGAAAAATCAGGTGTTTGCAATGCCGTTTAGGCGAGCCGGATAGTTCCGGAAGAAGAAGGCCCATTCCAATCGAAGGAAGCGATTTCGAGATAGAATGTGATTTAGTAATTATTGCTGTCGGCCTTAAAGCCAACAAACTTCTTACCAGTGTTACCCCTGATTTAAAAGTGGATAAATACGCAGATTTGGTAGTGTCGCCTGATACTATGGAGACTTCAATTAAGGGTGTCTATGCTGGCGGTGATATTGTAGGGGGAGAAGGCACAGTAATTGAAGCAATGGGTATGGCAAAAAAAGCATCCCGGGCAATAATTAAGTATCTTTGCCGGGATTAATATGGTTTGTATCGAAAAGGTCTTTCTCTATCAGATCTCTCTCTTGGTTTTTTTGCTTTACTTACCTTTAAGGTTCTTCCTTTCAAATCCTGACCATCTAAAGATTCAATCGCTTTTTGGATTTCTTCTTCGGATTCTACCTCAACAAATCCAAACCCCTTAGATCTTCCTGTATATTTGTCTTTAATTATCTCTATTGCTTTGGTATGCAACCCTTTTTCCTCGAAAGACTTTTTAAGGTCATCTTCGGCTACGCTGTATTCTAAATTACC
>JADHWR010000030.1 GCA_016783355.1 Candidatus Omnitrophota bacterium
CTAATAATGCATTGGGGCTTTCTGTTAACTGGCAACTTGCCCACCACAAGTCCAGTAATTCTCTTTTGCGAAAAATACCGACACAGCCCGCAATTTTACTTTCTCCAATATCTATGCCACAAATGTATCTCACTCTATCTCTATTTTTCTTTACCCCGTTCGAAGTCCCCGCCAGGGAATTTGGCGGGGCAGTCGTCCCTGACGCCTTACTTCTAACGGGGTTTATATTTCACAATTGAGTCCTTGAACCTCAGCTCGATATACTCTACATCTTCAAGGTCTAAATGCGCCTGGCGCAAGAGCTTTACTAAAACCGCTTGTGTCTCATTAAAAGAATAAAAGGAACCTACTTTTATCTTGTTATTCCAGGCTGTAATCAAAACAATATTGGCTGGATTACGCAAATTAATCTCTCGTAGACTCAACCACTGCCAGAGCTCTGTGTCCTCTTTTAAGCTGCCGACAAAATCCAGAGTCTCCCTGAGGATTGCCTCATTGCATTCTTGGCCCGCTTTGGGACGAACAAGCCTCCCTTCTAATCCATAGATTAAAGGCAATTTCATATCCTTGCATAAAAACAAAATCCCTGCTTTATCTATACAGTAATAATCTGTAGACCTGGGTGAAAGCAGTTTAATCCGCGCCAGCGGCCTTCGCCTCTCGTGCTTTATAATAATCTGATTAGGCAGATGTCGTTCTAAAATAATCTGTTCGCAATCAGGATAAAGCTTCTTTAGAACCTCTGCCTCCTTCCTTAAATCTAATCTAAAAATATTCTTTCCGGCAAAAGGCCCCTCTTTTATTACAAAGCCGTCGCAACTGTAAAGGAATTCTTTAAAAGAAACACCTAAAAACAAAAGAACCCCCACAATCAGAAGAGTAACACAAATTTTACTGATTACTTTTAACTGTTTCTTCTTCGTCTTTAATTTCATATTTATATTAACAGGAGACGGATTTTTGTTTATGAGCGGGTGGCGAGGCAGTGGGCTGCCCAGAATTGCCCGCAGCGAATTACACCCTATAGAGGCTTCCCCTTGAGCGAGGACAATTTTGGGCTCTGCCGAGACAGGACCCGCTTATAAACAAAAACCCGTCCCTTTTGATAAGCCAGTTCTAAAATCTGCGTACATAAAGCAGAAAAATCAAAGCCAACACAGGCAGCAGCTTTGGGCAAAAGACTTGCCTTCGTCAGTCCTGGTATCGTATTAACCTCTAATACTACAGCAAGATTATCTGGCGTTAAACGCATATCTACCCGCGAGAAATCAGAACAACCTAAAGAGCGATGGGCTAAAAGTGCGCTCTCCTTTAGCTTTGCTGTTACGGCAGAAGGTAAATCTGCCGGCACAATATACTCACTCTTTCCGTCATATTTTGCCTCGTAATCAAAGAATCTGTTCTCTGGCACAATCTCAATAACTGGCAGGGCGCGCTCACCAAGAATACCTACTGTAACTTCTCTGCCTGGTATATATTCCTCAATAATAACCTCTTTACTAAAGTTCCTTGCGCACTCAACTGCCTTTAGTAAATCTGCTTCTTTATTCACAATGGATAAACCAATGCTTGAACCTTGATTTGCTGGTTTTACGACTAAAGGAAAGGAGAAATCGAAATCTGTGCTCGAAAAAACCGTAAACCCCGTTCGAAATAATCCCGCCCTTTCTGCGAAAGGGCGGGATGTCTTGCCTTTGGTGCGGATTTCGAACGGGGTAAACCGCGGGACAGCTAAATTCTGCTCCTGGAAAATTTGCCTCGAACGAATCTTATTCATCGCCAGCTCCGAAGCGCGGGAATCTGAACCCGTATAAGGCAGATTCATTCTCTCTAATAAAGCCTGCAGTCGACCATCCTCGCCAAATCCACCATGAAGAGCAATAAAGGCAATGTCAATACCTGAATCTTTGAGGAATTCATAATTTATTTGCATATCATCCGTATCCAAATCAACGACCACCACATTAAAACCGCGACTCTTTAGTGCTTCATAGACAGCCTCACCTGACTTTAGAGAAATCTCTCGTTCAGCAGATACTCCGCCCATTAATACACCGATGGAAGCAGAACTCAGTTCCATATCTTTATCTCCGGCTCTAATAAAATATTGTAACTGGCTTTAACCCTGCGCCGAATAAAGCGTATCAGTCTTAAGACATCAGTCGATGTTACCTTGCCTTTGTTGACAATAAAATTAGCGTGTTTGCGAGAAACCATTGCACCCCCCATGGTTTTTCCCTTTAGACCACAGCGCTCAATAAGGAAGCTTGCGGACGTATCGGGGGGATTTTTAAATATACAACCCGCAGAGGGAAGTGCTAAATCCTGAGTTTGGCGACGATAATAAAGAAACTCTTTCATATTCCTTTTAATTACCTCTTTGTCTCTTTTTATTAACTTAAGGCTTATAGCCAAGATGATATAAGAAGCCAGGTTTGATGAACGATAGCCAAAACATAACTGCTTCTTTTTAATTATCTGTATCTTGCCGTAATTGTCCATCACCTTAACCTCTTCTACGCTTCTTCCTATATCAGCAGAATTCATAATTATTGTACCACCTAAGCTTGCGGGAATACCTGCCAAAAGCTCTAAACCGCCAAGGCCTCTTTCCTGGCTATATCTTAATAGCCTCTTTACGCAGACTCCTGCGCCAATATTTAAAATTGAACCCTTTTGGGTAATCTGCTTAAAGGCGGGGCTATTTAATTTTATTACTGCGCCCCTTAGACCCTTGCTGCTTGCTAAAATATTGCTGCCACAGCCAATAATGCGCCACCGCATCTTATTAGCTCTCAAGCACGCAAGTAAAACACCCAAATTAGACTCATCCCTCGGCTCTAACCAAAACTTAACCCTACCACCGATACGAAAACTAGTATGCTGCCAAAGTGGCTCGTTCCCCTTTACCTTACCCCTGAAAGTATCTGGCCAATTCATCACTAATATATGTGATATCGCCTGCTCCTAAGAACAAAACGACATCACCTGGTTTAATAATTTTAACAATGCTATTGATGATTTTCTCCTTGGTTAAATAAAGAACCTTTGGGCCTTCTCGCTCCTCTATTCTCTTGCATAAAAGGCCGCTGTCTATGCCAGCGATGGGTTCCTCACCTGCCGGATAAATATCAGTAATGATTAAAAAATCGGCTAAATAGAAACTGCGGCAAAATCTCTCGAAAAGTAACTGCGTGCGACTGTAGCGGTGTGGTTGAAATACGACAATCAGTGAAGCAGACGAAAGAGGCCTCAGCGCTTTTAGCGTCGCCTCTATCTCAGAAGGGTGGTGCCCATAATCATCAATGACCAAAAAATCTGAGGATGCAAATTTTACCTCCATGCGCCGGTGAATTCCCTTAAATCCTGCTAATGCCTCTTTGATTATATTTATGTCTATCCCCAGCTCAACGCCCAATGCAATCACAGAAAGGGCATTGCTAATATTATGTGCACCTAAAAGATTGAGCTCAAAATGCTCTAAAAATTTACCTTTATATAAACAGTCAAATTGAGAAGTAAGCCCCGTTTGTTTCTTTAATCTTATATTCTTAGGAAAAATATCGGCATTTTGGGTTAGCCCAAAGGAGACTGCTTTCTTATTACAGTCTTTAACCAAGTCAACTAATTTCAAATCGTCATTGCAGTAAATTAGAAGACCTCTTTTGTCTGTTTGATTTATAAAGCGCCGGAATGCATCCAGAAGATTCGTCCAGTTCTTATAATAATCCATATGCTCATAATCAATATTGGTAATAATAGAATAATTGGGTTGATAAAAAAGAAATGTTCCGTCTGATTCATCTGCTTCAGCAACGAAAAATTCTCCCTCTCCAAAACAGACATTACTTTCTAAATCCTTTAACATACCACCGATTGCCACGGTTGGGCAGATTCCTGCCTGGGTGAGCATATAAGCAATCAACGAACTTGTTGTTGTCTTGCCATGCATTCCTGTTACAGTAATTGTGGTTTTCTCCTGCATCAGAGTTGCTAAAATTTGTGCACGCTTCAAAACCCTGATTCCCTTCTCTAAGGCAAAAACCTTCTCAGGATTGTCCCTTTTTATTGCAGAAGAGTAAACCAGCGTGGTTACATCTTCTAAATGCGCGGGCTCATGTCCTATGCATATTGCGACACCCAATCTCCTCAAATTGCGGATAATTTCTGTTTCTCTTAAATCACAGCCACTGACCTTATAATTCTTTCTCAATAAAAGCGGGGCAATTGCGCTCATTCCAATCCCACCAATACCCATCAAATGAATATGCTCAGACATATGCTATAATTCACTATCAACCCCTTGTCCCACCTCCAACCCTTACCCTTTGTCCCACCTCGGAGGTGGGACAAGTGGGACAAAAAGGTTAACACATAGATTATTCAATAAGCAACTCTTTTATCTTTGCCAGTTCCCTTTGATAAGAGATTCTGTCTTCGACAAATTTTCTATAAGAGATTGGATTAATATCTAAAATGTCATCATATTCACAAATTCTATCATTACTATTAACCTTTAGTAAATATTCTTGATAAGAAGATGCTGACCACTCCTCTGGGTTATCGACCAGATGGGCGGTTACAGAATTTAAATGTATGTATCTTGTTAAATGGAGCAATTGCTCATCAGTATCAACCAATATATTTTTAAATTTTCCTTCCCATAAAGGACCTTTTCTCTTATGCTTGGTGTTAAAATAACGGGTATAACTATTAAGGAGATTACCTATAAAAATTGATATCCCGCCTTCTTTTAACTGTTTCAGGATTAAATGCACGTGAGTAGGCATAAGGCAATAAGCAATTATCTGGATGAGTTTTTCTTTATTAGATAAAAGTACATAAGGTTTATTAGAATAGACCTCTTTGGTTTTAGTTGACCTAATAAATTTGGAAAATTTAATTTGTGGTTTTTCTCTTTGATAATAACGAATAATTGCTGTCATTCGTGAAAATTCAGAGTTATTATTAAATATTTTAAATCCTGCGATGCTTTTATTAAAAACATGATAAACTTTTTCATCTACCAGCAAATCTTTCCTCATAGTTCTCCGCTTCACCTTTGTCCCACCTCCGAGGTGGGACAGGTTTATTATGTTAATATCAATTTTGCTAAGCGCCCCGCAGCATCTTTCTGCTGTTCGCTTAAGTTGGCTGCCTCTTCTGCCAGAGAATGGCGTAATTGAGAATCTCTAAAGAGCCCGGATATGGCATCTGCCAAAATCTCCGGACTCAGGTCTTTTTCCTCAAAAACCAATGCCCCCTTATTTTTAGAAAGAATCTTTGCGTTTTCTAACTGATGATTGCCCGCGTATGGATAAGGGATAAGAATCGAGGCTAAGCCAAAAAACATAATCTCCCCCATGCTTGCTGCTCCGGCACGGCTAATCACTAAATCAGAGGCGCAGTAACAAAAACTGATCATATCATTAAAACGATATAATCGAAAAGGGAGTTTCAACCTCTGGTAAGCTTCTTCTAAAAAAGAAAAGTCACTGCCTCCACAGAGATGTATAATCTGAAAATGGAATTTCTCCTCTGATAATTCCAAGGCCTTAATGAATAGTGAATTAATGCTGTGTGAACCTTGGCTCCCCCCCATTACCAGGATGGTGAATTTATCTGCTCTAAAACCAAAAAGGTCTCTTGCCTGCCATTTCTCTATCCGCACTAAATCTGGCTGTAAAGGATTCCCTGTGAGTTGAATCTTCTCTTTGGCAAATCTTAAATAACAGCGGCTCTCGGGAAAGCTGATCGCTATCTTATCGACAAAGTTTCCTAAAATCCTGTTGCTTAAGCCCGGCAGAACATTTTGCTCATGAATAATTGTCTTTATCCGAAAGAGCCAGGCAAAGAATACAAGAAAAAAGCTCGCATACCCACCAAAACCAACCACCACATCTGGTCTAAATTTTAAAATGATGCCTAAACTTTGAATAAGGCTCTTTCCTAATTTTAATAGATTAATTGTATTTTGTAAATTAATTTCCTTCTTTAGCGCACGAATATCGATATAAACACAGGGAAAGGCACATCTTCCTATCAGTTCTGAATTTCTCTTTGAAAGAACCAATAGTATCTGGGGACCGGCCTGCTGATTAAGAGCAACAGCAACTGCCCAAGCAGGAAAGATATGCCCGGCGCTCGCCCCTGTTGCCAGAAGTATCCTCATCCATACTCCTCTTGTGTCCTTCCGATATTCAATAAGAGGCTGATGGCAGCTATGTCAAAGACTAAAGAACTCCCGCCATAACTGATAAAGGGCAGACCCAAACCTTTGGTGGGCAGAAGTGCACAGGAGCTGCCAATATTCACTACTACCCTCAAAGCAAACCAAAGCAGAATCCCGCATCCTAGTAAATATGAAAAAGAATTCTTTGTGTTTTTCACAATCTTGAGACCTTCTAAAAGTAACAAAATAAAAAGCGCAATCACCGAGACTGTGCCAAACAAACCAAGTTCTTCCCCAATAATCGAAAAGATAAAATCTGTATGGGATGCGGGTAAATAAAAAAGCTTTTGCTGACTGCAGCCTAAACCCCGACCAAAGAATCCACCCGAGGCTAAAGCAATCTGCGACTGGATAATCTGAAAACCACTGCCTTCTGGATCAAACCAGGGATTTAAAAATGCGAGGATGCGTGCTCGCCGATAAGGAACACAAAGTACCAGAGGATAAAATAGGGCCGCAGCAGCAACTAAAAGCGTTATTAAATAAGAAAGACGCAGCCCTCCCAGGTAAAGTAACAAAACCCCGATTAAACCTATACTGATTGCTGTTCCTAAATCAGGTTGTAAAAGAACTAGGCTACAGACTAATGCCAATACTAACACAAGAGGAAGAACCCCCTCACGGAAATCATCTAACTTTTTTTCTTTGCGACTCATGAAATCTGCCATATAGACAACTAAAACCAAAGCCATCATAATAGAAGGCTGAAAGCTAAAGCCTCCTAGCCTAAACCAGCGTCGTGCACCGCCAGCCTGATGTCCTAACCCAGGCACAAGCACCAAGGCCAATAAAATAATTGAAGCAACAGTTAAGGGCTTTATAAAAGTTCTTAAGTGTCTTATCTCAATTCCCAAAAGCAAAAAACCAAAGATTATACCGAAAGATAAAAAGATAAACTGTCGCTTTAAAAAATAGGCGGGGTTGCCAAAATGGTTCAGGGCATAGATACTTGAGGCACTATAAATCATTACTAACCCAAACGCGATGAGAACTGTAGTGATCATTAAGATATTAATTCTTGTCTGACGCATCTAATAAATTCATTGCCCCTTTCTTCGTAATTACGAAACATATCAAAACTGGAACACATCGGGGAGAAAAGAATACAATCACCGGGTGAAGATTTTCTAAAGGCAAGTTGCAGTGCCTCTTTTAAAGATGTGCGGGTTTCTAAAGACAGCGTACCATCAAATACGCTCCTCATCTTTGCCGCTGCCTCGCCAATCAAGATTAATGCCTTTACCTTCCGGCGGATCAATTGAGAAATCTTCTCAAAATCAGCCCCTTTATCCTTACCGCCGGCAATCAAAATAACTGGCCTATCAATACTCTTTAAGGCAAAAATAGCGGAGTCTACATTTGTTGCTTTAGAGTCGTTGATAAAGAGACGTCTCTTGAATTCTGCCACCTTTTCTAAACGGTGGGGGAGACCTCTGAATTTTGCAAAAACCCTAAAGTAGATTTGTGGTTTTATTTCTAAAATTTTACTAACCGCTATCACAGCAGCAAGATTTAAGTTGGGATTAAGCTTCTCATTAAAATAGGCAATCCTGCATTTGGCACGCCTCGCTAATTGCCGAACTGCTGAATCTCCCTCATTTAACACTAACCAGTTATCTTTGTCTTGATTTATAAAGATACGTGCTTTTGCTTCTAAATACTGATCCATATTAGAATATCTATCTAAATGGTCGCAACTAAAATTGAGGATTACTGATATTCTTGGTTTAAAACAAGAGATTCTTTCTAACTGGAAAGAGCTCACTTCTAAAGAAACAAAATCCCCCTCTTTTATGTTGTCAACAGATGCACAAAACGGCTGTCCAATATTACCGGCGACAAAAACATTTTTTTCTGCTTCTTTTAGAACACCACCAATAAGTGTCGTTACTGTGGTTTTGCCATTGGTTCCGGTAATGGCAATGATTTGCGCAGGACATAATATCGATGCAACCTCAATCTCGCTAATTACGCGGATACCCTCCTCCTCTGCCCACGCTAACGGCAAAGCACTCTTTTCTACGCCAGGGCTTGTAACAATCAAATCTCTGCCTTTTATAAAATCTTGGCTGTGCCGGCCCAATTCTAATCTTATATCCGCTGGTAACTGCCTTGCTGCTTCTCGTATATATGGATTATCATCTTTTTCAGAAACCCAAACCTCTGCATTTAAAGTATGCAAAAGCCCTGCTGCAGCAAGCCCGCTTTTACCTAACCCAACCACAGTTATCTTCTTTTTCTTAAAATAATTTTCGTTAACCATCTATACTTCACCCCATTACAAGCTCAATTTTGGAAGTCCGACTTCCAAAATTAGTTTCCTAAGGTTGCCTACCAAGCGGGTGGCGAGGCGGTGGGCGGCCCAAAATAGCCCGCAGCGAATTATGCTCTATAGAGGCTTCCCCTTGAGCGAGGACAATTTTGGGCTCCGCCGAAGACAGGACCCGCTTGTTCTTTACTACAAAATGTGAAATGCGGAGACCTGACCCTTATTTTTCCTATCTGATTTTAAGCATCACTATCGTCAATATTGCTAATAGCACTGCCACAATCCATAAACGCACAATCACCTTGGACTCGGCCCAACCAAGAAATTGCAGATGATGATGGAAGGGCGCAATCTTAAAGATGCGCTTTTTACGCAGGCGAAATGAGGCCACCTGCAGAATTACAGAAAGTGCCTCAACAACAAATATCCCTCCCGCAACTACTAAAAAAAGTTCCTTTCTGATTAAAAGACTAACTACGCCCAGAGCACCCCCCAGGGGCAGTGCACCCACATCTCCCATAAATATAGAGGCGGGAAAGCAATTAAACCACAAGAATCCTAATCCTGCTCCGGCAATACTTGCACAAAAGACCGCCAATTCACCGCTTTGGGCGATGTAAGGGATAAAAAGATACTGGCTAAATTTAATATGTCCGCTGACATAACTTAAAACACTAAAGGCTAAAGCAACCATGATGATAATGCCAATCGCTAAGCCATCCAAGCCATCAGTAAGATTGACTGCATTGGAAGAGGCGCAGATAACCAGAGTTACCCAGAGAATATAAAATATCCCCAGCTTCAGACAAATATTCTTTAAAAGGGGCAGTGAAATCTGAGCAGGATTCTGAGGAGATAAAAATAAAAATATCCCCACCCCCAGGCCTAAAACAATCTGACTAATAAGTTTTGTTCGGGCAAGCATGCCTTTGGATTTGCCATTTAGTTGTTTTAAATAATCATCGGTAAAACCCGTAATCCCTAACCAAAGTAAGACAAAGATACTTATTAGAACATAACGATTGCAGATATCTGCCCAGAGAAAAGACGAGAAAAGCACCGCAATCAAAATTAATATCCCGCCCATTGTAGGTGTGCCTTCCTTGCCCTTATGTAAGCTATAAAGATGCTTACTTTCTTCTTTGCGGACATTCTCACCAATCCCCAATTTTTTTAATTTGCGAACTACCCAGGGAGCGCAGATAAGCACGATAAAGAAGCTCGTCAGTGCCGCCATTGCCGCACGAAAGGTAATGTAGCGAAAGATATTAAAGCCAAAGAATATCTCTCTTAATGGATAAAGTAAGTGGTATAGCATTATCTTAAAACCTCTTCCATTTTCATCGCTCGTGAGCCTTTAATCAAGACTAGATCAGAAGACCTCGGCTGCAATTTCTTAAAAAGAATCTTCCTTGCCTCTTTGCTGTCAGAACAGTAAAAGACAGCGCCGCCATCTAAGCCCTGCTTAATCAACTCTAAAGATGTAATAAAACTCATCGGGCCTACGCTAATAAAAGCATCGCAGATACGGCTAATTCTTTTTGCAATGTGACGATGAAAATATACAGCGCTGTCTCCTAATTCAAGCATATCCCCCAAGATAAAAATACGTCTTCCTTTTGGCCTCATCCTTTCTAAAACATCTAAGGCATGGTCTAAAGACTCTGGGTTGGCATTGTAAGTGTCGTCAATAACGATTAAGTTTTTCTTCTTAACAATCTGCAGGCGGCGAGGAGGAAAAGTAAAGCTCTCAAGCCGTCTCTTAATTGTTAAATAATCAAAGCCTAATATTCGGCTTGCGGCAATTGCCGCAAGGGCATTATAAACATTGCCAAGGGAAGGATTACTCAGATGTATCTTCTGGTTGTGGATACGGAATTCTGTGTTTTCATCGCGATAACGCAGGTAACTCCCAAAATAATCACAAGGCCCACGCAAGCCAAAATTAATAATAAGCCCCGCTCTTTCTGCTTCAAAGTGTCTCTCCGTAAGTAGAAAGGGCGGGGTAAACCCCGCTTGTCTGCGATTTAATCCTTTCAGTTGCGCATCATCATTATTTAAAATAGCTATCCGGGGAAAGGATAGATATTTTAATAAACTCATCTTTTCCTTCAATACGCCATTTAGGTCTCTAAAAAATTCTAAATGCGCAGGCCCAATATTATTAATAATAACGATGTTGGGTCTGAGGATATTACCCAGATAAGCAATCTCGCCAAAGTGGTTTGTCCCCAGCTCTAAAATTGCTGCACGACATTTATGACTTAAACGCAAAAGATTCAAAGACAGGCCAATATCATTGTTTTCTGTTCCTTTATTCTTAAGTGTATTGAATTTTGCCTGTAAAATCCAGGCAAGCATCTCTTTGGTTGTCGTCTTGCCATTGCTGCCTGTAACGGCGATTACAGGAATATTAAACCGCCGGCGATGAAAAGCCGCTAAATCACCCAATGCCTTTTTTGTATCCTTGACTTTAATCACGCTCACTCTTTGGCAGCGAGCAAGATATGATCTGTGCTTTGGGATATACGAGAGAACAACTGCCCTTGCGCCTTTTTTAATTGCCTCGGGAATAAAACTATGTCCATCGAAGCGGCTGCCTTTAATGGCAACGAATAACCGCCCATCTTGTGCCTTTCGAGAATCGATAGAGACAGCCTTCAGTTTCAAATCAACTCTGCCGCAGATTAATCTTGCCCCTGTTGCTTTTACTATTTCCTCAACGCTAAACATTCCTGGATAACCTGTGCGTCATTAAAAGGAATAACTTTATCCTTTATTCTTTGCTCTGTTTCGTGGCCCTTGCCCGCAATTAATATTATATCACCGATTTGAGCCAAATTTAGCGCTTCTTTTATTGCCGCGTATCTATCTAGATCGACATGGACTTGGTATCTTTTAAGGTCTACCCCTGATAAAATATCTTTGATAATTTCCCGGGGGTCTTCTTGGCGAGGGTTATCGCTGGTAATGATTACGTAATCGCAAAGTCTGCAGGCACACCTTCCCATCCTTGCGCGCTTGGTTTTATCGCGCTCTCCCCCGCATCCAAAAACAACAATCAGCCTTCCTTTAGAGAGGGGCTTGAGGCTCGTGATTGCGTTACGAAGGGCTTCTTCTGTGTGTGCGTAATCAACAAAAACAGAAAAACCTTCTTTTGAGTCTATCCTTTCCAATCTTCCTCTAACACCAGAGAATTCCTCAATAGCCCTTTTTACAATACCTAATTTTAAATTTCGACTTAAAGCAAATGCTGCTGCGGCGGCAATATTATAAAGATTGTGTTCTCCCAAAAGTTGACTCTTGAATTTCTCTGATTTTCCTTTAAATGACAGGGTAAATCTGCTACCATCCGCCCCAAAAGAGAATCTCCCTATTTTCAGATCAGCATTCTTTCTTAAGCCATAGGTAATAATTCTTGCCTTTGTCAGTTTCTTAATTCTTCCTGAATAGGTATCATCCTCATTAAGAACAGCATAAGCCTCTGACCTAAGTTCCGAAAAAAGCTTGGCTTTGGCTAAAAAATAATCCTCTTTGTTCTTATGGTAATCCAGGTGGTCACTGCCTAAATTAGTAAAAATTCCTGCACAAAAATTTAATCCCTCTGTTCGCTTCTGGCTAAGTGCATGAGAGCTTATTTCCATAATTACGTAATCAATTTTATTGCTTTTCATTTTGGAGAACAAAATCTCTAAATCCTCTCTTCCCGGTGTTGTGTTTTTGGCAAAGAATTCCTTATCTTTAAAATGGTAGTTAATTGTACCGATTAAACCGGGCTGAAAGCCTGCTTTTTTCAATATCGCCTCTATGAGATAGGCGACTGTGGTTTTACCATTGGTTCCCGTAATTCCAATAAGCTTTAAAGATTTAGCCGGGTAGCCATAAAAAGCCTCAACTAAATCTCCCAATACCTTTTTTGTATCCTTAACTTTAATAAAGGTAAGCCTTTTGCTTTGTGGAGCAACTAGTTTGGCGCTTGTTGCTTCATCGACAATAATCGCCCTTGCCCCTAATTTAATTGCCTCGGGAATAAAACTATGTCCATCGAAGCAGCTGCCTCTAACGGCAACAAAAACAAAGTCCTGCTTTACCCGGCGCGAGTCAGAGGTCAAGCCCTTCAGCTCAAAATCCTTAAATTCCTGCTGAAATCTTATCCTGGCTTGTTTAAGTAAGCTACACAGAGTCATTAAATTCGCGACACATGTAATCGCTTAATAATTAAGTAATGCTTTATACTGCCCCCTATTAAGTATTTGATGCATAAAATTTGGAAGTCCGACTTCCAAGTCCGACTTCCAAATTTCCAGAACCTGGTCCCCTAGTTTTATTGTAAGCGGGCGGCAGTCAAGACAGAGCCCTTATTCGCGCGCCCCGTTAGAAGTCGAAGACTTTCTAACGGGGCGCGCAATGAAATGAGCACGAATGAGGTAGATTGGCACTT
Organism: Candidatus Omnitrophota bacterium; assembly: GCA_016783355.1. Classification (GTDB taxonomy): domain Bacteria; phylum Omnitrophota; class Gorgyraeia; order Gygaellales; family JAHJCI01; genus BS750-G32. The sequence goes on from JADHWR010000030.1 coordinate 12,943, forward strand.
CGACCCTGCTCAGTGCCAACCCTGAGCTTGTCGAATGGGTTGGCTGACAGGACCCGCCCTGTACCATACGGTACAGAGCCCGCTTGTTGTCAAATGCCTGCCCCGTTGACCGAAGGTCTTTACGACGGGGTGGAGACCTGACCCCTATTCTTCTGACAAATAGCTCAATGTCTTTTTACAAATATTCTCAAATGCCGGTGCGCAGACCACTCCACCAAAATAAGCAGGTCGTGGCTCATCAACAACAATTGCCATCGCGATTTTTGGTTCATCAGCTGGCACAAAACCAATAAAGGAAGCAATAAATTTGCGATGTGAATAACTGCCGTCTGCTTCCAATTTCTGGGCTGTGCCTGTTTTACCCGCTACACGCATACCGGCAATCTTCGCCCTTCTACCTGTGCCATTCTCAATCACACCGACCAATATCTCTTTTAAACGCAAGGCAACCTCCTCTGATATAACCTGGCGAATAATCTGAGGTGAAAACTCTTTTATATTCTCACCAAATCTATCCTGCACAGCAACAACTACATGTGGTCTCATTAGCCTCCCTTTATTGGCAATGGCGGCAATGGCGCTGGCTAACTGCAAAACAGTAACACCTACTTCCTGACCAATCGGCAGAGCTGAAATTGTTGTCTTTGACCAATAACGCGGCTCTTTTAGTATTCCTTTAATTTCTCCCGGTAAATCTATATTCAATCTTTGACCAAAACCAAATCTTTTTGCATAACCATGAATCACCGCCGGTCCCAGAAGCTGTGCAATTTTTGTCACGCCGATATTACTTGATTGCTCAAAAACCTCTTTGAAACTAAGCCAACCATGGGGACGATGATCATGGAGTATATGGTTGGCTACTTTATATGTGCCATTTTCACAAAAAAACTGACCCAGTTCTTCAGGTCCTCCTTCCTGCAAAGCAGCAGCAGCAGTAACAATCTTAAAAACAGAACCTGGTTCAAATAAATCGGTTATCCCTCGATTTCTTCTTACATTCTGAGGCGTCTGCGGTGTCTGATTTAAATCATAAGTAGGACGGCTGCCCCATGCGAGAACCCTGCCTGTTTGGGGCTCAATGATAATAATTGTTGCTGCCTTTGGCTGAAACTTTTTTGTAATCCTATCCAGTTCCTGCTCAATAATAAATTGAATAACTTCATCAAAACTAAGGACAAGATTATAGCCATCAACGGGTAAAACCAATCTTTGCCACAGCCCCAACCGATCCCTGCGCGCATCCCGAAGCAAAATCCCCCAACCGCCACTACCTTTCAGGTATTGGTCATAATATAACTCTAACCCTTCAATGCCGCGATTATCTAAACCAGCAAAACCAATCAGATGACTGGCAAGATAATGATTGGGGTAAACTCGTTTATTCTCTTTAATAAAACCTAATCCTTTGTGTTCAAGCTCTTTTATTAAATTTACCTTGTCCGCTGGTAGTTTCCTTGCCAGCCAAATAAAATATTTTGGCCGGGATAAGCGCTCTATTAGATATTCCTTTTCTGTGTCCAAAATGGCAAGCAGCTCATTGGTTATTTCCTCC
>JADHWR010000031.1 GCA_016783355.1 Candidatus Omnitrophota bacterium
CATGCGTGGATCATCCCATCCGCGGACATAATTTTCTTCGACTAATTGCAGGAGTTTGCGCTTGCTCAAAACCGTGTGACTAAGATTAAGCCGGGCAAACTCAATTTGCTGCGGATGATGAATGCCTAATTCATTGAGTATCCAATCGTACAACGGTCGGTTATTTTCAAATTCCAGGGTGCAGATTGAGTGGGTTATGCCTTCTATGGAATCGCAGAGGCAATGGGCAAAATCATACATCGGATAAATACACCATTTGTTGCCTGTTCGGTGATGCGCTGCTCGTTTAATGCGATAGATAGTAGGGTCGCGCATATTTAAGTTACCAGAGGCCATATCAATTTTTGCACGTAAGACGCGAGAACCCTCTTGAAATTCTTCTTCTCTCATGCGTCTGAATAAATCCAGATTCTCCTCAACGGGTCGGTTTCGATAGGGGCTATCTTTGCCCGGCTCGGTCAATGTGCCGCGATATTCTCTAATCTGGTCTATACTCAAATCGCACACATAGGCTTTGCCTTTTTTGATTAACGCGAGCGCATACTGATAAAGCTGTTCAAAGTAATCTGATGTGTAAAACAGGCGATTCTGCCAATCAAATCCCAGCCACCGTATGTCTTCGATAATTGAGTCCACATATTCAACATCCTCTTTGCTGGGATTAGTGTCATCAAAGCGCAGATTACAAAGGCCATTGTAATCATGGGCAATACCGAAATTAAGGCAGATCGCCTTGGCATGCCCGATATGAAGATAGCCGTTTGGTTCAGGCGGGAACCGTGTATGAATCCGGCCATCGTTCTTATTTGCCTTTAAGTCCCGATTAATAATCTCTCTAATAAAATTGGAAGTGCTTTCTTGCATTGGCATAGTTTTTGTCTCTATTCCGGACTTTGTGCTTTAAGTATTATTATTGTATTCTAACATATTTTCCTGAAGTGCGAAAAGATATTTTCAGGACGGTTTTTCTCCGGAATTTAGGGGTATCCTTCTTCGCCCTTCTGAAATTAAACAATGCTAGGGCTTCGCAGGACAAGGTTTTCTATCTTAGTTTAGGGATAAATAGCAGAGACAGTTTCCTTAGCCTGAATATAATAAGCCAAGACGGAAACAGTCTCTGCGTACGGGGATAGTAAAAACCCCAAGTTAGATCAACTTGGGGTTTTCATCGGGAGCTTAACAGTTATTAAAGGGCTAGATTACTTATTACTCGGGAAATAATAATCGTCAACATAACAATGGCGATCAGTAACTTCGCGATTATCGAACCAGCCCTACCCAGGACGCCTCCTGTCCCGGCCTTAAGGGACTTAACCAAATCTTTTTGTAAAATCAGCTCAACTAAAAACGCTCCCAGGAAAATACCCAGAAAGGCACCCAGTATAAGTCCGATCCCAAAGAACCCTGCCCCGATAATTGCTCCGAGAATTCCACCGATAAGCGCACCAATAACAGCTGGGTTCGAGGCACCAAATTTTTTAGCACCGATTATAATCAAGGCGTATTCCAATACCTCACCGCAGAGATAAAAGGTAAACAGAAAGATTAGATGCTTAATCGTTAAGATGCTGAAATTAGTCATCGCGGCATAGACTAAAGAGCCAATCATAATTATCAAAGTCCCGAATGTTGTAAAAAAGATAGCAACAAATCCAGCCAAAATCGAAATTACTAAAATTACCAATGCTAACAATTCCATATATCAATATTCTCCAATCTTTTAAGGATATTGAGCCTGCAAACCGTTTCTCAGCAACGCCGACAGTATTAAAGGCCCATAGCAGAACTCCCCTTATTTTAACTACAAATTCTTAATGCCTTTTTAATTATATTTTCTACAACGCGTTGTAGAAAATAGTTTTCGGAGAGCCGAACCGTCAGATCGGCATATTTTTCATAAAGGGGAACCCTTTCTGCGAAAAGTTTATTCAGTCCCTTATTCTTTAATCTAATTATCCCCCTTTTAGATTTATTGGAAATCCAGCTATCGATACTTTTGGATGAGGCGTTTAAGAAAACAATTATTGAATGTTTCTTGAGAAATTTCATTGCTTTCCTAGAGTATACTACACTACCCCCGGGAGAAACGATGCATCGGTCATCTAAATTTAATTCCAGGGTTGCGCGTTCTTCGATGTTTGAGAATTCTTCTTCCCCGAATTTATCTATTATTGCCTGTAATTTTAATTTAGTCTTTTTTTCAATGACTCTATCTATATCGATGAATGTATAGCGTAATATTTTTGCTAGTGCTCTGCCGATTAAGCTTTTTCCAACCCCAGGCATACCAATTAATGTTATATTCATACAGAATTTAATCTCAGCTTACGCCTGCGTATATCTGGAGGTTAAGTAAACCCCGTTAGAGAACTTCGTACTCTAACGGTTTGCTGCTTGCGGTGGCTTTAGACCACCGATTAAAATCTGTGGCTTTCTCTAACGGGGTAAATCCATGCTCGGCGTTGACGACCCTAGTTTACGCAGGGTTAACGAGCTAAATGGAAACGGTACTCTATCTTTTTCGTTCTTTTACAAAAAGTGGTAATGACGTTTCACTTCTGCCATCGATCGCCAAATCAATTGAATACTCGCCATATTTTTCAAGCTTCAATCCGTGTATGTTTAGAATTAAATTCGCTGTACCAGATCTTTGTCCATCTGGAAAATTAACCCTGACGGGACCATCCGCGGTTGGCATGATATGTTTACCATCGGCATCCACGAAATTTACGGAAATCTTGTGTTCCCCCCTTTCTATGCTATTAAATCTGATTCTAAGAGCAATTGAGCATTGTGGGTGAACAACCGGCATTTCTGCTGTCCAAATTGAATCAAATGCACCCAGTATATTTAATTTTCCCATACCTTCAGTTGCAGCGTCGCATAAAGAAAATAGTTCTATATGCATTTTATCCTCCTTTCAGAACTTAATCGGTGCCAACGCGTTCATATGTCTTGAGGTTAACAGGTCCATACTCAGTGTTGACGACTCAGGTTTACGCCAGGTTAATGCGTTAATTTGTTATTCTGTTTTTATTTCAAATAGCTTTCCTTTTCTTTCCACGATTACGCTGTGTCTGTTTATTTCTTTTATCCGATATTGACCAATCGTATCGCCTATTTTATGAGCCTGACCATCGATATGCACTGAGGAGTCAATTGGGTTATGAGAATCCCAAAGAATTCCTTCAAGACGCAAATTTAATCGAAACTCTGCTTCTTTTTGGCTCAGTGTTTTCGGTAGAGACGGGGCAACTTTTTGGTTAAGATTTTTTAATAGAGACTCCGCTTCTTCTTGGCTAAGTGTTTTCAGGGGTAAAACCTTCTTATCATTTATTATTGCAATCTCCCCAGTTTTTTTATTCAGCCGATAAATTGTTCCTTCCTTGTTTTTAATCATCTGATATTGATTCTGTTCACAGCCCGATAAAAGCAATATCAAAGTTAGTAAGTAGGTTACTTTTTTCATCTCGCCAGCTTACACCTCAGCGCTATTTTTCGCTAAGGCATGTGTGCCTATCGTTAAAAACTAAAAAAATTCTGCTGCTGTTTATTATACTACCATTTACGGCAAATTTTAACACTTTTCTTATGTTAGGGATAGTCTCAAATAGTAACCTTCGGGAATAGTCCCCCTGTCGCCTTTCAGTCCATATTGAAGCTAGGGATAGTCCCCGAAGGGGAGTATCCCTGTCACCATGCGGAAATACTACCTTACTTACAACCAAAAACCCCAAGCTAGATCAGCTTGGGGTTTTTATAAGGTAGAATCAAGGCCCGGTTATAACTACCGGGCCTACTTATTTTCTAGGTTATAGCTTAACTACGTTTTTGGCTTGCTGTCCTTTGGGTCCTTGTTCAATCTCGAATTCTACTTCTTGATTTTCTTCCAGGGACTTAAAACCATCGCCCTGGATTGCGGTATGATGTACGAAAACATCATCACCGGACTCAGGGGAAATAAATCCATAACCCTTCTGGTTGTTAAACCACTTAACTTTACCTTTTACCATTACTTACTACCCTCCTTTCCCTAAAATTATAGTAAATAACGGCAGAAACAAAAAACGCAAGGCGAGTACTTCTTTGCCTTGCGACACAAGTTTCCTACGACCTTATTTACTACCAAAGTAGTATAGCATAACTTTTCTATTTGTCAATAATAATTTAAGTCAAAATAATTTAAGTCAAACTTAGGCACACTCCCCCGATCGGATTGGAGGCTACCTTCTCTATATATCTTTTAGAAGCCTGTTTGCCGGGGATCTTGCAATCGCATCTCTAAGCGTCTCAAGTGATTTTGACAATGTAGTTAATTCCCTAGTCTGCACAACGGGTATATTATCGAGACCCCTCTGCTCCAAGGCATCAATAACGTATTTTATGGTTAACGCATTAATATCGCGAGCAGGCTGGAAAGCTAACTCTTTATCTCCATCAGTTTTAGTCTCAGAAACAATTCCGCTTTCCACCAATTCATAAACAATCTGGCGCACAAGACGAATAGGAATTTCTAAGTTATGTGAAATTTGAGTTGCCGTTAATGGTTTGGCCCCCTTAGAAAAGTTACCAATTAATAAATTAGTTGTTAGTAGTGAAAGCAGTCGCTTAAAAGAGTAGCTTACCCGTAAGCATTCCGGCTCAAATTCATACGTATCTACATTCTGATGAGCAAAGGAAATTTCTGCGCCGAAGAAAACGATCAACCAGCTAAGTTGTAGCCATACCAAAAACAAAGGCAATGCGGCAAAGCTCCCATAAATAGCGTTGTATTTTGCTACCCCAACCTGGAAGGCGATATACGCCCACTGGGCAATCTGATAAATTGTTCCGGCAATGATTCCCGCCCAAACTCCGGATTTAAAATTAACCTTAGTATTAGGCATAAAAATATAAATAAAAGTGAAAAGTACCCAGATTACACAGTAGGGTAATAATTTCAGGGTGAAGGATATGGCCGGGCTAAAGAATCCTATCAATGCTATCTTTTCACTTATCAGCGTAATCTGTGTAGCGAGGAATACGGTAATACTGCTAGACATGATCACAAGAATGGGACAAATCAGCATTATCGAGAGATAATCACTGAATTTTCTCACGATCGTGCGTGGTTCCTTTATTCCCCAGATGTCATTAAATGACCGTTCGATGTTGCCCAATACCTTTATCACTGTCCAGAATAAAACGGCTACGCCAATACCCGCGATCATGCCCCCCTTGGTGTTCTCCAGGAGCGTACGAGCAAAATTAACAATTTGCAAGATTACTTCTCCTTGGCCAGGGAATTTCCCTAGGAGTTGTTTTTCCAGGAGCGCCTCAAAGCCGAAGCCTTTAGCGATTCCGAAGGCCATAGCTGCCACAGGTACAATAGAAAGCAATGAATAAAAGGTAAGCGCCGATGCCCTTAGTTGGCATTTATCTTCATCAAAACCACGCAGGGCCAAAAGAAAAATTCTCAATTGCTTGATGAAAAATGATTTCACGCGCGGAAGGTCCTTTGAGCGGATTCTCCAGATGTCTGTTTTGATAAATTGGATAATTTTTGCGATCACGGCGGTTTTTTCCTTATTTTAAGCTAGGTGCACTTTCTCGATTAACTTGGAAAGTGTCTCTTCTACGCATGCAGTATTTTAATCCTTATAGCCGTATATTTCAAGGAGAATTGTTGAAGTTTAGGGAAAGTCCCTGTTAATTCTTCAAGTATTTTTTAAGTTTTTTTAAATATTGTTTTTCTTTTCCATCTACCCATCTCAAACCAGATGAGGATAAGTAGTGCATTCAGGGCCGAAGCCAAAGCTATCGCCCACCAAACCCCGGTTACCCCCAACGGGGTAGCTTTAGAGAGGAATACTGCCGCAGGTACCTGAAATCCCCATAGAGTCAACAAGGTGATCGCCATCGGCACAACGGTATCTCCTGCTCCAGCTAAGGCGCGATTAAGAACAATGGCAATGGCAATAAATACATAGAAAGGCGTGGTAATTCTGAGAAATTGAACCCCCAGAGAGATTACTTTTTCGTTTTGATTAAATACACCCATGATCTGATAGGCAACGGAGAAGAAAACGATAGCAATAAGAACCATAATAATCATGTCGAAAATCGTAGCCACCCAGGCGCTCCTTTTCGCTCGCCCTGGTTGTCTGGAGCCTAAATTTTGACCGACCAGGGTGGCGGCAGAACCCCCGAGGGCAAAGGCAGGCATAAGTACAACCATGCGCAGCCTCATCCCCACCCCGTATGCAGCAACTGCCGCAGTGCCAAAGGTGGCAACAATCCCCATCAAGACTATGCTCATCAGGCTCCTAAAGAACATCTGTAGCGAACTGGGCAGACCGATATTAATAATTGCTTTAATATATTCTAATTTAACCTTACATCTATGAATATGAATATGGACTAGAGAACGACCATTAGAAAGCATCCAGAGCACCAAAAAGGCAGAAATGGCTTGTGATATCACTGTTGCTACAGCAGCACCCGAGGTGTTCATGCGAGGCAGGCCTCCTAAGCCAAAGATAAATACAGGGTCTAAGATGATATTAATCAGGTTAGCCAGGATCATTAGCTTCATCGGCGTAACCGTATCCCCTGCACCTTGGAGTATAGCGTTTCCCAGAAAAAGCAGAAACATGGTTATCCCGCCCAGGAGAATAATCTTCAGATACCCCACCCCTGCTTCTAATACTTCTTGACCCGCACCTAAGAGCAAGAATAGTCTCTTTGTGAATAGAAGTCCGACGACTACTACCACAGTGGCCATGATTATGGCTAGATAAATAGACTGGGTAGCTATAGCATCCGCCTTCTCCTTATCTTTTGCCCCAACATATCTGGCAACTAGAGCCAGGGTGCCTGTTGAAATACCCGCGATTATCGTAAAAAGTACCATCATAATCGTTCCACTCATCGCTACGGCGGCAATAGCACAGACACCTAATCTCCCGACCCAGAACATATCAATCAGGCTCTGAGTAGTATGTAGGGCAGCGATTACCATAAGCGGTCCTGCCAAAGAGATTATCTTATGCAAAATAGGGCCTTCGGTGAGATCCTTATTGTGGTTTGAAATTTGTCTGATCATCATGCGCTGATTTTTCTATTATCCGTATCGGAGAATCACCGAAAGCCCTATATTTTTGAGATGATTAGGATCATTAAAATCTTTCTTATTCACGAAACGCTGTCTGTGTGATCTTCATGATCGCTGTTGGTTTTTCATTCGCCGTAGCCATAAACGAATCGATGGCGGTGCTACAAGCACCATCACGACCATCGTTAACTACTAATTTCACTTTGTAAGTTCCCGACCTTGAGTAGGCATGAGATACTTTCACCCCGCGCGCACTTGCTCCATCGCCAAAATCCCAAAAATAGTTCAGGTTATCACCATCGGGATCGTACGAAGCTGAACAATCAAAGGCTGTTTCTGTTCCTGCGCAACATACTAGATTGGGTCCCGCATTTGCGACCGGCGGTGTATTGATATTGATTCTGGTTGCGTCTGAGCCCACCGAACAAGGAGTTCCCCGGGCATCATCAGCGGATATCTTCACGGTATAATGTCCACCTTTTTCATAGGTATGGAAGATACTCGACCCTCCTTCGACAATAGTTCCATCTCCAAAATCCCACGTGTAGGTTAGGGTATCGCCATCAGGATCCCTTGAAGAAGAAGCGTCAAAATTAATACGCTCACCTATACAGCTAGCGTTTCCCTTGGTTAGAGTGACGATCGGCTTAGAATTGACTAAGATGTTGACGTGATCAGTGGCTGCGGAGCAGTTAGAGTTTTTACCGTCATCAATAATGAGCCTAGCCAGGTAAGTACCTCCCCGATTATACTTCGCTTCTACCTGGACACCTGTTTCTGTAATTCCATTACCAAAATCCCATTTATAGGTCAGTTCATCACCGTCTTCATCATATGAGTAAGAGGCATCAAGCAAAACTGTGTTATCTGCGCAGGTAGTGATATTTTCACCGGCATCGGCAACAGGTGGCTTGTTTAATCTTATCTTAATTAGATCGACGTCACTGCTGCAGCTGGAGCCACAGCGATCATTTACGAACAGTTTAGCAGTATAGACTCCTCCCTTTTGATATATATGAGTGGTTTTTTTAGACGGTGAGGTGGTTCCGTCTCCAAAATCCCATTGGTAAGTTAACTGATCATAATCACGATCCTGGGATGCAGACCCATCAAATTCAACTTTATATTCCTCACCAGATGCAAAACACAGATCAATATCGTTTCCTGCATTTGCAATGGGAGATGTATTGACATTGATCATTTTTGTCACGGCATCTTTACTACAGGAAGATCCAGCATTATCATCTACGATCAAGGTTACTTTATAGGTACCTGCCTTTTTAAACACATTAATTACCTGGCTACCCTGTGCAGATGTACAATCACCAAAATCCCATGTGTAGGTAAGCTGATCGGATGTATTATCCTTAGTAGTGCGAGCATCAAAAATAACGTCTTCGCCAACACAGGCAACGCTAGGAGCACCAAATGAAGCTACTGGCGGTGTATTGACTTTTATTAACTGTGAGATGACTGCTGTGTCGCAGATTAATCCAGAATCATCACGGACAGTTAGTGTTACGTTATACTCTCCACCCTTTTCATACTCGTGAGTAACGACAGGCTGATCGCTGGTATTACCATCTCCAAAATCCCAAAGAAAAGAAAGTTTCTGGTTATCAGGATCGTGAGAACCTGTAGCATCAAACCTGACTTTTTTACACCAGATGTCTCGCGTCAGTTCTTGAGTCTGTTTTTGTTCCTGAACAACAACTTGGTTTTTTAACTGCCTAAAATAAATAGGTAGTAGGTTACCGTTCTCATCTTTAATACGCAAGCCAGCATGTGCCTGCCTTTGTTCTGCCTTTGTGATCGTATACCTAAGCTGCCTTGAGGTTCCGCTCCTCAAGGGTACTATCGTTTGCCTCCATTCTCCGCTCTCTGAATCGTTAATAAAGTATCGCCTGTTGAATACAGGGTCGAACAGTTGACTTGTACCACCATCAATATCTATATCGTAATTTTCAACAATTAGTTTTTGTGTGTCAGCAGTAATCTTCGGATAGAAATACATCCGTTCACCTTTATCCGACAGAAGACGAAAGGTGATGTTGGTGCTAAATGCCTCTGAGCTATCTGGCGAAATTTTCACCTTGAATAGATTGGCGTCGTCTCCCTGGATCGCTTTTACTTCTAATCTAAACCTGTAAAAATTGTCTACCTTTTCTCCCTGCTCTTTTGAATATGGACCGAATTGAAAATACTCACGGTCGTATCCCTCTTCCCCAAACTGCTCCTTATCTAAGAGTTTGTTACCATATACCGCAAATTCAGTTAAAGTATCCCAGGGGTTAGCAGTATTTTCCCTCCAATCTTTCCTGCCCCCTGTATTCGGGTCATACACAGCGATAACCACATTTCTGGTTTCTTCTTCTGACAGATCAACAAACAATACCAATTCGTGATCTTCCGCACCGTATTCTTGGCTGCCCTCAGGACCAAAAACATAAAAATATTCAACCCGGGAGCTGTCCTGGGGTACGTTGTAGGCAAATGCAATCGCAGGCGCGGAAATCACAGCCAAAATTACCATAATCGATAAAATCTTTTTCATGGCTATTCACCTCCATTAATAATATAAGGCAACTCCCTATTCTACGAACTAGAAAGTCGCCTTTTATAAATTAAACTATTTAAACTTAAACCCCATCTTACCACTCTTTTGTTTATAAGCATTTACAAAGTCTTTATAAACTATTTTACCACAAGAAAACTAGTTGTGCAATAGTATTTTGTGTACAGCGTTTAGGAGCGGTGTAAGCTAAAACAGTTCTAATTGAAGCTAGGGACATTCTGCTACGCCCTTCTATATATAGCCGATGGTAGGGCTTCGTAGAGATAAAGTCCTTATCTAAATTAGGGGCAGTCCGTTTAATTACTTAAGCGGTTTTTGAGGATGGGATGGTGTTTGCGGTCTTATTGCCACGATTGTTGCTCCCCAGCTTCCCTGCCCTTGTTCTGCTAACTGAAAAGAAATCACCTCAGGCATCTGGCGGAGGATAGAATGGACTGTGCGCTGCAAAATCCCGATGCCTTTGCCGTGAATGATACGCACCCTAAAGATTCCTTGTTTACGGCAGGCAGCAAGATATTCAGGCACCAGTTTTTTTAGTTCGCCGGGTTGGAAGGTATGCAAATCCAGTGTGCCATCAATGGGAAGTTTGATAGGGTTAGGTTCGTTCATCATCGCTAATAATTTAGGGACACCCTTATATTCAGCGTAAAGGGTGTCCCCTGATTGGCTGAAAGCCTGCCTGTCGGCAGACAGGGGTGTCCCTTTTACTTTGGTTATTTGGTTTCATTGAGGATTGTTAGCATCTGCTTATGGATTCTACCGTTAGAGGCGACAATGAAGGATTTATTTGTGATCGTCACTTTTTCTCCGCTCTTTCCGGTGACTTTTCCGCCTGCTTCTTCAATCAGTAATTTTCCGGCAGCAAAATCCCAGGGGCTTAATTCAAATTCCCAAAAACCGGAGGCACGTCCGCAGGCAATATAACACAGGTCCAGCGCTGCTGCCCCCAGTCGACGTAAGCCTACAATGCGCTGGTGAAAAAACCTCTTTATTGTTTGTAGGGTTTCAATCATCTCCTCTCCCCTGCTATAATAAAACCCCGTGATCAGTAGGGATTTATCAAGCGTATCCGCCCTGCTCACGCGGATGCGTTTTCCATTTAGGAATGCGCCTTGATTTTTTTGCGCGCAGAAAAGCTCATTATGTATTACATCATAAATCACCCCTAGATTCATTTCATGATTATGCATAAGGGCAATAGATGCGCAGAAGATGGGCATGCCGCAGGCAAAATTGTTGGTTCCGTCAAGCGGGTCGATGATCCAGGTATATTCGGAATCGGTCTTATCGTAGCTTTGTTCTTCGGCAAGGAAATTGTGCCCGGGGAAGTGCTCTTTTATTACGCAGAGGATTGCTTGCTCTGCTTTAATATCCGCAATGGTGAGCAAATCAAAAGGCGATGATTTTGTCTCTACCTTAAAATCACCCTGAAAATATTCTTTGTGAATTTTACCTGCTTCTTTTGCTGCCGCTATGGCAACATCAATATAATTCATCTCTTTTTTTTTGTGAAAATTCAATCTATATCAAGATGCAATTATAATGGAAGGAATTTATTTTTAACTTATTGTGGGATAGAGTGATACAGAGAACCGTCCCCGTAAATTATTTTACGTATGCCTTGATAATTTTCTGCTCGGTAAGGGGACGATCTTGTGTACCAGTAGCAGTGTTTTCTATTTTCTGGACTACCTCATAACCTGAGATAACCTCACCAAAGATTGTATGACGCAGATTAAGCCAAGGGGTAGCAATCGTAGTAATGAAAAATTGGCTTCCGTTTGAATTAGGCCCGGCATTGGCCATAGCAAGTAGGCCAGATTTATTGAATTCAACATCAGGGCTCACTTCGTCTTGGAAGGGCTTTCCCCAGATTGAATTTCCTCCCCTCCCTGTTCCGGTTGGGTCTCCGCCTTGAATCATAAAATTCTTTATTACCCGATGAAAGATTGTGCCATTGTAATATCCCTGCTCGATCAGCCCGATAAAATTTTCACAAGCCTTAGGAGCTGCCTCAGGCATGAGTTTTATCTCTATTGTCCCTTGATTTGTTTCCAAGACGACAATTTTATCTTCCTGGGTATACCCAGTACCGGCAAGGAATGCAATTAATACCACAATTAGAGCCTTTTTCATCACAGATTGATTATAGCTTTTAATACAAGAATTACAAGTTGAATTTTGGCTAAGACTTCAAAGATGTAAGAATGCTAATCAGTTCAATGTAAAATCTCATAAGGATTTTTGGGAAAATATAGCATCAAGCAGTTGCAACAGGCTTAATCTGTTATTTGTTTGATTGTTTTTTTATCAGAAAGAGACCCCGATAAAACGCAATTAGATTTGTCCTAGAATCATTAAAATCTTCTAATGTTACACCATGCTCTGGCTTGCGTTTTATTCGAACACCAGCCCCAATAAATTCTGTAAATTCGATTTTATCTAATTTAGGCAAGCAATCTTTAATCGCCCTAAGAACCTTTTTACCAAGACTAAAGATCTGCCAAAGCACATCATCAATAATCATAAATTTTCCCGGAGCCACATTATTCCAATAGAATATGATATCCTCCATGGCCCCTTTATAAGAATGTTCCCCGTCAACAAAAACAAGGTCATAGAGTCTGCCCGTTAGCTTTTCTCTGATTTTATGGTCGCAGCTGGAAGCAGCCAGAAACTCATATTGTCCTTTATATTCCTTCGCCAATAGATTACCCTTAGCATAAGTTTGTGATTTGTCCTTATATTGCTGGAGATCGATAGAGGTAATTTGACTAAGCGTATTTCTTGCACCAAGATAGATAGATACCAGCGAATATCCATATCTTGTGCCGATTTCTAAATAAGACTTCGGCATTAGGCTTTTTCCTAACCCATAAAAAAACGGATAATAGTTGGGGAGTTTCCACCAATATTCATCTCTATCTTTGTCTGCAATATAAGGTAAATCATCTAATAAATTTTCCTGATCGATATCTTTTGAAAAAAGAATTGCATCTTTCCAAATTCTTAATGCTTCCGGATCAGGAGGTATCTTAGTTTGTTTTGTTGCCCAGCGCAGGAATTTAATCTTTTCAATTCTAAGGGATAATCTTTCTATCAAATTCATCTTAATTTCTGTAGTTGTTCATACTAGCATAGTAGGTTCCTCATCAACACAAATTCAAATGTGCTATTGCCTCTATGGCGTGAGCACAGTATTGACGCAATACCGCGGCAGGATTCCCCGAACGCATCATTTCTGCGCAACAATTAACTGTTTTTTATGCACTATACCCCTACTAGCCCAAGTAGCTTTTTTAAGCAGGCTGAGCCTGCAACGGTAATTATAATTTGCTCGCTGCTAGATCAAATAATCTTTTTACCCCGTTAGAAAATTCTTTTCTAATCCTAAAGGATAGACCTTCCTGTTCCTCTTTAAGGAAGGGTCTAACGGGGTTTACTGATTCTTGTATTTTGCAAATACCAAACCATATAAAAACAAAGGGCAAACGAAAATGGATAAAAAACTAGTCCTTTCTTTTCTTGGCGATTGCGACAATTTCTCGTCCCCACCATTTTTTTGTAATTAAACTAATTGGATTTTTGGAATGGTCTTCACATCTGATATTTGTATCAAATTCTTTTAGAAGCCCTTTAAGCCCAGGCGGGGATAAAAGGTTAACATGCATCGATTCAATTGAATCTCGATTAATCTTTAATTTGAATATCTTATGTAAATACTCAGCAAGGTTTTTAGGTTTATATTTACCCCTTAAAATTCTTAGAGACCACTTGGATATATTAGATGGTACATCGAAAATTCTCTTGATGTAGAATAAATATTTATCGTAATAATAATTAGGCGTTGTAATTATCAATCTGCCGCGATCATTTAATATTCCCGTTATTTTCTTGAAGACTTCCCTCAACTGCCAATCATGCATATGTTCGACAATATCTACCATAAAAATAATATCATATTTTTCCTGAAAACTATATTTAACAATATCCCCTATTTCCGCCTTAGCAAGATATTGTAATTCTTCCGGTAGTTTTTTTATCGTCTGTTTAGCAATCTCGATCGCCGCTTTACTGTAATCTATCCCGAAAACATTAGCGCCCCTTTGGGCGCAATAATATATCAACTCGCCCCTTCCGCAACCAACATCGAGGATATTATCTCCTTTGCTGGGTTGGGTGATTTCTAATACCCGACTAAACTTGTGGTGGATATGGCTTTCCAGGCCCTCTGCGTATTCGCGGTATCCTTCATTATCGATCAGGTAATAACTTCTATTATATAAATCAGGATTTACCTCTTTTTCTTTATCCATAACCTATCCCTTTTTTGTAATTATACCACTGGAATCTGGAAATTGTAAGCAATTTAGGGCCGTGGGGTTGTTTATGCCAGATGTTCTTCTGTGTTGTCTGGCGTCTGTTCTTTAAACTCTAATTCCGCTTGCTTAATATGGGGAAGATTCTTTCTGTTTGCAAGAATAGGTATTTTATCGAGTCGAATTTTTTCGATAAGAAAGGGTAGGATGAAAAGGGCGGTGAGCGAGGCTAATATGCTGCCGATAAGAATTGCCAATCCAAACCGCTGAGTGGGGGGAAAGCTGGAGAAGGAAAAGATACCAAATCCAATTGCAATCACAAACATCGCGGTTAAGATCGGTTCCCACAAAAGGTCTTTAACTTTTCGCCAATCATGAAGGCGTCGATACGCCTTGATCATATGAATCATTGCATCAATCCCGATA
>JADHWR010000032.1 GCA_016783355.1 Candidatus Omnitrophota bacterium
CCTGAGGGAAAAATTGCTGTAGATATTGGGCCGGGGACAGTAGAGTTATTTGAGCAGAAGTTAAAGGCGGCAAAGACAATAGTTTGGAATGGACCTTTGGGGATTTTTGAGATAGATGCCTTTAGTCAGGGAACAAAGCAGATTGCCGGGTTTCTCGCGGGATTAGAAGCAACAACGATTATTGGTGGTGGTGATACTGCAGCAGCAGTTGTCAAGTTCGGGTTAGAGAAAAAAATGACCCATATTTCTACAGGCGGAGGGGCAAGCCTGGAGTTTCTTGAAGGAAAGATTTTACCGGGAATCGCAGCACTTACGGAAAAATGAGACGATTAATTATTGCTGGAAATTGGAAGATGAACAAAACGATAAAAGAAGGCGAGGACTTAATTGTCAGCTTTAAGCGCAGGCTTTATAATATTGAGAATATAGACATTGTTTTGTGTCCTCCTTATACCTTACTTTCTTCTCTGTCTGATATGCTCATCTCATCAAATATAAAATTAGGCGCACAGGATCTTTTTTGGGAAAATAAAGGAGCGTATACGGGTAAGATTTCTGCCTCTCAGCTCAAAGACGTTGGTTGTCAATATGTAATTATCGGCCATTCGGAAAGAAGGCATTATTTTGGGGAAACCGATGAGATGGTGAACAAAAAGATTAAGGCAGCAATAAAGTCAGCTCTGGTTCCCATAGTTTGCGTAGGCGAGACATTGTCGCAAAGAGAACAGAATCAGACCTTTGAAGTAATCAAGGGGCAGATTCAGGAGGGATTTAAAGACTTCTCTCAAGAGGAGATAAAGAATCTTGTCATTGCCTATGAGCCAGTTTGGGCAATTGGAACAGGAAGGAATGCTACTGCCGAGCAGGCAGAGGAGGTACAGGTTTATATCCGCAATTTATTAGCAGAAATATATGATAAAGATATTGCCCAGGGTATTCGTATCCAATACGGCGGAAGCGTTAAGCCAGAGAACATTGAACAGTTGATTCAACAACCGGATATAGACGGCGCATTAGTCGGTGGAGCAAGCTTAGAAGCAGATTCATTTAGTCAGATTATTGAAAAATGTATACCTTTTTCTTGATTATTCACATTATTACCTGTACTCTTTTGATTGCGGTAATACTCATCCAGCGCGGCCGGGGAGGAGGGTTGGTGGAGTCATTTTCAGGTGTTGAGTCAATGTTTGGGCCAAACACAAATGTGTTTTTAGTCCGTGTCACGACAGTATTAGCAACAATCTTTATGGTTGCTTCAATTACATTGGCAGTTATCTCGGCGCACCAGAGCCGTTCACTGATGGAGAAGAAAGCAACCCAACGCTTATCAGAACAGGGTGTTGCACAAGAACCTCAGATTCCACAGGAAAATACATCTATTCCTGAATAAATCCCTTATATCTATATTTACCCCATTAGAAGTAAGACGCCGAGGGCGACTGCCCCGCCAAATTCCGTGGCGGGGACTTCTAATGGGGTTTATTCTTTTTTTAACCTGTGCCACCAGTGCATACGCAAAGGAATATGGTGATGCATTGGTGGTCGGCTCAATTTCCGATGCACGCACACTTGTTCCCATCCTTGCCTCTGATTCTGCCTCAGCAGATATTGTTGGTGTCGTCTTTAATGCCTTGATTAAGTATGACGAGAATCTAAATCTCGTCGGCGATCTTGCCGAGAGTTGGGAAATTGAGGATGGGGGAAGAATTATTATTTTCCATTTAAGAAAGGATGTGCTCTGGCACGATGGACATCAATTTAGTGCAAAAGATGTTGAGTTTACATATCAGATGCTCATTGATCCGGATGTCCCCACTCCTTATAGCGGTGATTTTGAGAGAATTGAAAGAGTTGAACTCATCGATGATTATACAATCAAAATAGTCTACAAAGAAATTTTTGCACCTGCGTTTTCTTCCTGGACAATGCCTTTAATGCCAAGGCATATATTAGCAAATGAGGATTTAAGCCAAACAGAATTTAGTCGCAATCCAATTGGCACCGGGCCGTATAAATTTAAATCTTGGAGAACACAGGAGAAGATTGAATTAGTCGCAAATGCAGATTATTTCGAGCACCGCCCTTTTATTAACCGTTATATCTACCGCGTGATTCCTGACCAGGCAACCCTATTTCTGGAACTGCAGACAAAGAATGTGGATTTAACAGGACTCTCGCCCCTTCAGTATACCCGGCAGACTGACACAGCCAAATTTAAGAAATACTTTCGAAAATTTTGCCTTCCGAGCTTTGGCTATACCTATTTAGGTTATAATTTAACCGATGTTCGCTTTAAGGATAAGCGTGTGCGCCAAGCCCTAAATTATGCTGTTGATAAAAATGAGATTATTCAGACTGTTTTATTAGGATTAGGAAGGCAGTCGCTTGGCCCATTCCTTCCTCAATCCTGGGCATTTAATCCTCAGGTAAAAGCAATGCCTTTTAACCTGCAGCGCTCCAGAAGGCTTTTAAAAGAAGCAGGCTGGCAGGATACAGATGGTGATGGATGGCTGGATAAAAACGGCCAGATTTTCGAATTTACCATAATTACCAATCAGGGAAATGAGCAGAGGCTGAAGACGGCAGAGGTCATTCAACACAGATTAGCAGGGGTTGGCATTAGAGTTAAGATTAAGGTTTTGGAATGGAGTGTATTTTTGGCTGAGTTTATTGATCGGCGAAATTTTGCGGCAGTGCTTCTGGGCTGGGGTATTGGAATAGAGCCTGATAATTTTGATATCTGGCATTCCTCAAAGACAGGTGAAGGTGAATTTAATTTTATAAGTTATAAAAATGAGGAGGTGGATCGACTCCTTGAAGAGGCGCGCGGGACATTTGACCGGAAAAGGAGAAAGTCCTGTTATCATCGTATCCATGAGATTATTTATGATGAGCAGCCTTATATGTTTTTATATATTGCTGATATTTTATCTATTGTCCATTCACGCTTTCAGGAAATTGTGCCTGCGCCAATTGGGATAAGATACAATTTGATTGATTGGTGGGTTCCTCGTGCACAACAAAGATATAAAAAATAATGCTTAATTACATAATTCGCCGGCTAATCGGTATTATTCCATTATTGTTCGGTATAACTATTATCAGTTTTGCCATTATTCATCTTGCGCCAGGTGAACCGACAACCCAGCAAGAGTTTATGACTCCACGGATATCTTCTGATACAAGAGCACGCCTGGCGCGGCTTTATGATTTGGATAAACCCCTTCATATTCAGTATTGGCACTGGTTAAAGAGATTTATTTGTTTAGATTTTGGAAGATCACTTGCGGATGGAAGAAGAGTAATTGATAAGATTTTAGAGAGAATCCCCGTTACTTTAACGATTAATATTCTGGCTTTAGTTTTGATTTTGTCTGTATCTATTCCCATTGGGGTAATCTCTGCAAGTAAGAGCGGCTCTCTTTTTGATAAGACATCAACAATTCTTGTCTTTATTGGTTTTGCCCTTCCCAGTTTCTGGATCGCCCTTCTTCTGATGCAACTTTTTTCTGTGAAACTTGGCTGGCTTCCCATCTCAGGGATTAAATCCCTGGATTTTGAATATCTTAGTTGGAGTGGAAAGTTATTAGATTTAATACATCATTTGATTCTGCCTGTTTTTGTTTCAAGTATCGGCGGCTTGGCGGGATTTTCTCGTTACATCCGCCAAAATATGCTTGAGGTATTAAGCCAACCCTATATTACTGCGGCAAAGGCAAAGGGATTGTCCCGGCATCAAGTTTTATATCGCCATGCCTTCCCCAATGCACTTTTACCATTGGTAACAATTCTTGGTTTGTCTGTTCCCGGGCTTTTAGGCGGCAGTGTAATCTTTGAATCAATATTTGCCCTTCCCGGGATTGGAGAGTTATTTTACCGTGCAGTAATGATGCGCGACTATAATCTGATTATGGCAGAGGTTGTTTTGGGTGCAATTTTGACGATGCTGGGAAATCTTACTGCTGATATTGCTTATGCCTATGTGGATCCCAGAATTAGGTATGGGGACGGTTCTCGCTAAGTACTTGTCTTACAAGGGGTTAAAAATAATTATTAATTTATCTTTATCTTGTTGTGTTACAATAAGTTAGCGAGAACCGTCCCCCCCCTATATATGAAAGTATCATTAATTATAGGTATTTTAATTATCCTTATCCTGAGCGTCGTGGCTATCTTTGCCCCGCTAATTTGCCCCTATGAGCCATCTGCTATTGACCAGGATAGCCTGCTTATGTCACCTTCATCAAAGCATCTAATGGGAACAGATACTCTTGGCCGCGATTTATTGACGAGGATTCTCTATGGCGGGCGGATATCTTTGAGTATTGGGATTATTGCTGTGGGCATTGCTACGGTTATCGGTATTATCCTCGGTTCAATCGCCGGCTTTTACGGCCGGTGGATTGATTCATTAATTATGCGCTTTGTGGATTTGATGCTTTGCTTTCCGACATTCTTCCTTATTCTGGCAGTGGTTGCAATCTTAGGGCCATCTATCTTTAATATTATGGTAATTATTGGTTTAACCAGCTGGATGGGGACAGCGCGCTTGATTCGCGCCGAAATCCTCAGTCTTAAAGAGAGAGAATTTATTTTAGCAGCACGTGCTTATGGTGCCTCGCCTTTACGCATTATCCTGCGTCATCTTATCCCGAACAGCATTGGCCCGGTTCTTGTCAGCGCAATTCTGGGGATTGCACACGCAGTTCTTATTGAATCAGGCTTGAGCTTTCTTGGTTTAGGTGTTCAGCCGCCAATTCCCAGTTGGGGAAATATTTTAATTGAGGCAAAATCAACATTAGGGATCGCCTGGTGGCTGGCTTTATATCCTGGTTTATTTATTTTGATTACCATCCTTGGATTTAATCTGGCTGGAGAAGGATTAAGGCAAAAATATGAATAATCTATTAGAAATAAAAAATCTTGAGATTGAGTTTAGAGGGCCAAAAAAGAGAATTCCTGCGGTAGAGGGAATAAGCCTTGCAGTTCGTAAAAATGAGATTGTTGGAATTGTCGGTGAATCTGGCTCAGGAAAGACAGTTACAACACTTGCAATTACACGCATATTGCCTTCTACGGCACAGGTTACGAGGGGTGAGATTTTTTTTGAAGGCAATGATTTATTAAAGATGCCAGAGGAGGAACTAAGGCACATTCGCGGCACAAAGATTGTTTATATCTTTCAGGAAGCAACAATGTATTTGAATCCGCTTTTAACTGTCGGTGCTCAGGTTGCGGAGACAATCCTCCTTCACTTTCGATGTAGTCAAAAAGAGGCAAAGCACAAAGCGCAAGAGCTTTTAAGAAAGGTTTGTCTTCCCCGGCCAGAGGAGATTATGCTTGATTATCCGCATCAGCTTTCTGGCGGGATGAATCAGAGGATAATGATTGCTCATGTCCTTTGCTCAACCCCCCAATTGCTTATTGCTGATGAGCCAACAGCAAATCTGGATCTGGACACAGAAGAGGAGATTCTTAATCTAATTTTTAATTTACAAAAAGAGCTTGGTTTTTCCTGCATCTTTATTAGTCACAACCTTGGTTTAATTAAAAGACTATGTCAGCGTGTTTATGTAATGTATAGGGGAAAAATAGTAGAGGAGGGGGCTTTGTCTGAGATTTTTGCCCAACCCATTCATCCACATACTCAAGCACTGGTAAACGCCCACTTGAGACTTACTGAATAACCTTTGTCCCACCTCGGAGGTGGGACAAAGGTTTAGATGGGACAGGTTTTTGAAATGGCGAGTTCAATAGTCGAGGTTAAGAATTTAAAGAAATATTTTGCTGTTGAGCGAGGAATTTTCAAAAAAGCTAAAGGTGTTATTAAGGCAGTGGACGGAGTAAGCCTTTCTCTTAAGAAGGGTCAGACACTCGGCCTTGTAGGAAAATCTGGTTGTGGCAAAACGACATTAGCGAGGTTATTGGGAGGAATCATTCCTCCCACAGCGGGTGAAATTATCTACAATTCTCAAGAGATAAGCAATTTACACAAGGACATACAGATTATCTTCCAGAATCCATACCAGAGCCTTAATCCAAAGATGCGTATATGGGATATTCTTCTTGAGCCTTTGGTTATTCACCGATTGAGCAGAAACAGAGAGCGTAAGAGCAGGGTTGTTGAGATGCTAAAGAGGGTAGGCTTGGATGAGGAATGTTTGTTGCGTTGGCCCATCCAGTTTAGCGGTGGTCAGCGCCAGCGTATCTCTTTAGCACGCGCCTTGATTTTAGAGCCAAAATTTTTGGTCCTTGATGAGCCTGTCTCAAGCCTTGATTTAACATTACAGGTCGAGATTATAGAGTTATTAAAGAACCTAAAGAGAGACTTTAATCTTAGCTATATCTTTATCAGCCACAATCTATCTGTTGTTCGCCAGATAGCTGATCAGATTTATGTAATGGATAATGGTAAAATCTCTGAGAAGATTTTCTGATTGCCTTGAAGGATAAATGTGTATATAATATCAACCTATGTGCTATAAGATTATTTTAAGTTTCATTCCCTTATTTGTCGCTGTCGATGCATTAGGTAATATTCCCTCTTTTATTTCATTAAGCGAGGGCTTTACGTCAAAACAGCGCCGCCATGTTGTTAATGAGTCAATAGCCATTGCTACGCTGGCAGCTGTTCTCTTTATCTTTATTGGTAAAAGGATTTTACAAATCATAGGAATTACTGCTTCGGATTTTAAGATTGCCGGAGGCATCCTTCTTTTGGTGCTTTCAATCTATTTTTTGCTTCCCGGAAAGAAGAGATTTTTTTCCTCGCAGGCGCAACATATAGGAATATTTCCTCTGGCCGCGCCTTTAATCACCGGCCCCGCAGTTTTGACGACCAGCTTAATCTTATTAGATAGCTTCGGCCCGTTGCTGACATTGTCGTCATTAATCCTGAATATGCTTATTGCCTGGATATTTTTTCTGGGTTCAGTAAAGATTTTGCGTTTTATCGGTGAAGCAGGGCTTTGCGCCATATCTTCAATAAGCGATATAATATTAGCTGCTTATGCCCTGATGCTAATTCACCGCGGGATAAACGAGATATTCTTTTTTTGAAGACGAATGATACGCAAAGCGCGCTTGGAAGACGCAAAAGAAATTCAGAAATTGATTAATCACTTTGCCAAAGAGGAACTTTTACTTCCTCGTTCATTGGCTGACCTTTATGAATCTATCCGGGATTTTTGGGTTTACCGGTTGAATGCGCGCATAGCCGGCTGTTGCGCTTTAGCAATTACCTGGCAGGATTTAGCTGAGGTAAGGTCATTTGCCGTGGAGAAGCGATATCAAAAAAGGAAAATAGGAAGACAGTTGCTTACAGCGGTGCTAGGGGAAGCAAAGGAGTTGGGTATTAAGTCCGTATTTACCTTAACTTATATTCCTGAGTATTTTAAAAAATTTGGGTTTCGCAGAATAAATAAAGAAAGGTTGCCCCAGAAGGTTTGGGTTGATTGTATAAACTGTCCCCGGTTTCCTGACTGTAAGGAAATCGCAATGATTAAAAGATTAAATTTACCCTGATAGCAAAGCACTGCGAAAATTTAGACTAATCTAAATTTTCTTGCAGCTATCGGGATAATTCGCCCCGCCAGCGGCGGGGCTCATTAAAGGAGCGAGAACAATGGATTATCAATTAACTGAGCAGCAAAAGATGATTCAGGAGTTATGCCGCAGGATTGCCAAAGAGAAGATTCAGCCCATAGCCGCAGACTTAGATAAGAAGGGAGAGTTCCCTAAGGAGATTATTGAGCTTCTTGCGCAATCAGATTTATTCGCCATATTTATTCCTGCTGAATACGACGGTGCACTTGAATTGCCTGCTGGTCAAAAGGTGGGCGGGGTTCTTGATTTATGTATTGCTACTGAGGAATTATCCCGCGCCTGCGGTGGGACTGCTGTCTGCTATGCTGCCTCTGCTTTGGGCACATTCCCCATTGTTCTCTATGGCAACGAGGAACAGAAGAAAAAGTACCTGCCTTTTATAGCAAGCGGTAAGAAATTAGTTGCTTTTGGTTTGACAGAACCAGAGGCTGGCTCAGACGCCTCAGCAATAAAAACAACAGCAAAAAAAGCAGGAGATTTTTATGTTTTGAATGGCACAAAGCATTTTATTACTAATGGCGGCGATGCTGAAATTTATACAATAATTGCTATGACTGATAAATCTAAAGGTGCGCGGGGGGCCTCTGCCTTTATCGTTGAAAAGGGAACCCCTGGCTTTAGTTTTGGCAAGGAAGAGGATAAACTCGGCATTCGTGCATCAATTACACGCGAGCTCATTTTCAATGATTGCAAGATTCCGAAGGAGAATCTTCTGGGTCGCGAAGGCTTAGGTTTTATTATGACAATGAAGACATTTGATATCTCCCGGCCTGGTGTTGCTGCTCAGGCCGTGGGCATTGCCCAGGGCGCTTTGGATTTAACAGTGAGATACGCAAAAGAAAGACATCAGTTTGGTAAGGCAATCTCCAGTTTTCAGGGTATACAATGGATGTTGGCAGATATGGCGACTCAGATTGAGGCAGCAAGAGCTCTTGTTTATTCTGTTGCACGAAACATTGATTCTGGCAAAACTGATGTTGTAAAAGAGTCGGCCATGGCAAAGGTCTTTGCTAGTGATACAGCAATGCGTGTAACTACTGATTGTCTTCAGATCTACGGTGGATACGGATATATGAAGGATTATCCGATAGAAAAATATATGCGCGATGCTAAGATTACCCAGATTTATGAAGGGACAAATCAAATCCAACGTAACATTATAGCGATACAATTAATAAAAGAAACGGCTAAATAAATGCAAAAATCAAAAATCAAAAATCAAAATCACATATCAAAATTTTAAATTTTACATTGTCATTTTGCATTTTACATTTTAATATTTGAATTTTATAACATGGATATCATCGTTTGCATAAAACAGGTTCCGGAAACAACCCAGGTGCGCATTAATCCGGCGACCAATACGCTCATCCGCGAAGGGGTAAAGGCAATCATTAATCCCTTTGATACGTATGCAATTGAGGAGGCCGTCCGCCTTAAGGAAAGGTTTGGCGGCAAAACCACTGTTATTTCGATGGGGCCTCCTCAGGCAGAAGAGGCATTGCGTGAAGCAATGGCAATGGGTCTTGATGAGGCAGTACTTTTGACTGATCGTGCCTTTGCCGGAAGTGATACGCTGGCAACAAGTTATATAGTTTCCTGCGCCATAGAGAAACTTACTCCCTTTGATTTAATCCTTTGTGGTAAACAAGCCTCAGACGGCGATACTGCTCAGGTAGGTCCCGGGATCTCCACGCATTTAGATATTCCCCAAGTTACCTATGTTAAGAAGATTAGAGAAGTTGGTAATAGTTATGCCTTGGTTGAACGGATGACGGAAGAAGGATATGAGATTCTTAAAGTAGCTTTGCCTGCTTTACTTACTGTAGTCAAAGAGATAAATGAGCCACGCATTCCCTCTTTAAGAGGGATGATGCGGGCGAAGCGTGCCCAGGTTCTTTGTTGGAAGGCCCAAGATATATCCGCAGATTCTGGGCGCATTGGGTTAGATGGTTCTCCTACCCAGGTAGTAAAGATATTTACTCCACCACCGCGTA
This sequence comes from Candidatus Omnitrophota bacterium, assembly GCA_016783355.1. Taxonomy (GTDB): domain Bacteria; phylum Omnitrophota; class Gorgyraeia; order Gygaellales; family JAHJCI01; genus BS750-G32. The sequence continues at coordinate 9,603 of JADHWR010000032.1, forward strand.
AAGGCGGCCAGATCTTTGAGGGTGAAACCAGTGATATAGTTGAGAAATTAGTAGAATTATTAAAAGACCAAATTTAAATGCCTATTCATATCATTGCTGAGAAATGTACTGGTTGTCGTTTGTGCATCAAGGCTTGCCCGCTTAATGCCATCAAAATTATTGAGAAAAAGGCAGTAATTGAGCTGGATTTGTGTAATCTTTGCGGGGCATGTGTGGATGCTTGTAAGCTTAATGCAATTATCTTAGAGAAAACTACACGTCATACGCTAGACGCTACACGCTATAGTGGTGTGTGGGTTTTCGCTGAACAGAAAAAGGGGAAGGTTCAGTCAGTAGCTTTCGAATTATTATTTAAGGGCCGGCAGTTAGCTGAAAAACTAAATACGGACCTCAGCGCTGTTATCCTGGGCGAGAAATTAGAGGAAGAAATCCAGGAGTTAATTTGGCACGGAGCAGATAATGTCTATGTGGTTGAAGATAAGCAATTAGCCAATTTTCAGGATGAGCCTTACACCAATGCTTTGGTAGAGTTGATTAAGAAGTATAAGCCGGGGATTGTGCTTTGCGGGGCAACATCAATTGGCCGTGCATTAATTTCACGAGTGGCAGTGAGGATAAAGACAGGCCTGACTGCTGATTGCACTGGTTTGGATATTGATTCTGACTCAGCAATCCTTCTTCAAACACGGCCTGCCTTTGGCGGGAATATAATGGCAACAATAATTACCCCCAATCACCGGCCACAGATGGCTACTGTGCGCCATAAGGTTTTTCCCGAAGGCTCAACTGATATGAAAAGAAAAGGGAAGATTATCCGCGAGAAATTTGATGGCCGTCTCCTTTTAAGCCGAACAAAACTTTTAGATATTATTGAAGAGGTCGAATCCACCGTCAATCTTACTGAAGCAGACATCATTGTTTCTGGCGGCCGGGGTATGGGTGGTGCCCAGAATTTTAAGATTTTGGAGGAGTTGGCTTATGTTTTAGGGGGGGCAATGGGTGCTTCGCGCGCTGCTGTAGATTCTGATTGGATGGCATATTCACATCAGGTAGGCCAAACCGGCAAAACCGTCTGCCCGAAGATTTATATTGCCTGTGGAATCTCGGGTCAGATCCAGCATTTAGTAGGAATGCAATCATCAAAGATTATTGTTGCCATAAACAAAGACCCTGATGCGCCGATATTTAAGGTTGCCACATACGGTATTGTCGGTGACCTTTTTGAGATTGTTCCTGCTTTAACAAAGAGATTTCGCGAGATTCTCAAGAAATAGAACTAAATTTTGGAAGTCCGACTTCCAAAGAATAAGAGATAGAACTAAATTTTGGAAGTCCGACTTCCAAAGAATAAACGATGTATCTGAAATCACTCGAATTAGTTGGTTTTAAATCCTTTCCAGAAAAAACCCGTCTTGATTTTGAAAGGGGTATTACCGCCATTGTTGGCCCAAATGGCTGTGGGAAATCAAATATCGCAGATAGCATTCGCTGGGTTTTAGGAGAGCAGTCCATGAAGGGGCTGCGTGCAAGCCAAATGCAGGATGTAATCTTTAATGGCACAGAAGACAGATCTTCCTTAGGGATGGCTGAGGTAGGTTTGATACTTGAAAATAAAGACCGCAAACTCAGTCTTGATAGTGATCAGATAGAGATTAAACGTAGAATCTTTCGTTCCGGTGAAAGCGAATATTTAATAAATAAAGCCCCTGTCCGGCTTAAGGATATCCTGGATCTGCTGATGGGAACAGGCATTGGCGCAGAGAGTTATTCTTTGATTGAGCAGGGCAAGATCGACTTGCTTTTAAGCAGCCGTCCCGAGGAGCGGCGCTTAATCTTTGATGAGGCAAGCGGGATTAGTAAATATAAGGCACAAAAGAAAGAGTCACAGAGAAAATTAGAGGAGACAGAGGCAAATCTTTTGCGCCTGAATGATATTATTACTGAGGTGAAACGGCAGATTAACTCTCTGGAGAGACAGGCAAGCAGGGCGCGGCATTATAAAGAGACCTTCGAGCAATTAAAAAACAAAGAACACGGTTTGTCTTGCTATCAAGTAAATATTACAAGAAAAGAATTGCAGGATTTAGAATCCAGGCTAAATTCTTCTAACACGGAAATAAGGACTTCGCAGTTACAGATTGAGGAGCTTCGCAAGGATGCTCTCCTCTACGAGCAGAGATTGAGAGAAGAGGAGCAAAAGATCTCTCAGGATAAGGAAGTGCTTTTGCGCTTAGAGGTGTTTCTTGATAACTCCAAGCAACAGTTAAGATTAAATCGAGAAAGGATTACTGAACTGGAGGCGCAAAAGGAGGAGTTAGTTCACCTTGTTGAAGAAGCAGATCAGCGCCTTTTAGAAGCAGAAGAAAACTCCAACAATTATAAAGAAGAATATTTAAAGTTTCAGCACAGTCTTAATGAGAAGAAAAAGCTGCTTTCCAGGACACAAGAGGAATACGAAGAGATTAATGTTTCTCTTCATAAGGCAGAAGAGGATTTAAAGGCGGCAAAGAAAGATTTTTTTGATCTTGTAACCAAACTCACAAATACAACAAATGCATTTATTGACCTGAACACGCAGAAGAAATCATCTGAGGTGCGAAAGCGAAGGCTTGACCTCGAGAAGATAAAAACAGAGCAAGAGAGAAAGAGGCTGGAAGAGGCATTGAATTTAGAAGTTAATCAACTAAATAGGCTGCAATCAGAATTAAACGTGCATAAAGAAAAACTCGAGCATTTATCATCAGATCTCAATAAGCAAAGAGAAGCACAAGACTTGCTTTTGGCGCAGATTCAGGAGCTTGAAAATAAAGTTATTGTTTTGAAATCACAGAAGGAGTTTCTGGAGGAGTTGCGTCTGAAATATGAGGATATAACTGACTTAATGCAGGCCCAGCTTTACCTGGAGCCGGCAAAAGAAGAAGATTTATCCGGTATAATCATTAAGGTGAGAGAAAAGAAATTGGTATCCGAAGGTGAAAAAAAGAGACTTCTGATTTTGGGTGACGCAAAATCAATGCCTCTTGAGACAGAAACAATTAGCGCAAGGATAGATGAGGTTATTGCACAACTGCAGAAGAAAAAGGACTCTCTTGGCGAGCTACGAGCCTCTCAAGAAGAGTTGAATTCAGGCATATCTTCTGAAGAGAAAGAGATACAAAATTATGAAATTTTAATCAGCGGCAGATTCGTGCAAAAGGAAAATCTCACGCAGGATTTGACAAAGATATCAGAAGAAGAAGCAGTTATAGATAGCGAACTTAGCGAGACAGAAGAAGAATTGCAGCAAATTGCTCAGCGGCAGATTCAATTGGAGACAGAGGAAGAAGAAGGACGTAAGCAGAAAGAAAGCCTTGAGCAGATGATTAAAAATTTAGAAGGTTCAATTAGCGATTTTAATTCAAAACATCAACAAACATTACTTCGTATTACCGGAGTCGAGGCGCAGATAGAGACCCATACCAGTCATGTTAGCGAAAGTGAACAAACCGTAAAGGTCTTAGAGGATGGATTAAATGAAGCACGAAATTTGAAAGAGCACTACCTTAAGGAGAGAGAGGCAGTAAGGGGCAGATTAGATGATTTATCCCACCGGGTTGTTGAGCTGGAAAATAAAATTAAGGAAGCCATCCGGCAAAGGGATGATGTAAGTAATACTTTAGGGGCGAAAGAAAATCAATATTCAGAATCGGAGAAGATTTTAGAGAATTTGCGCAAGCAACTGGACAGAGAAGGAACCTCTCTTCAAGGCAGGCAAAAAGAGATTTACGAGTTAGAATTAAAGATACAGGATTTAGATTTTAAGATACAGACAATCCAGAATCGCGTAAGGCAGCTCTATAATCTGGATTTAAGCAAGACAGAGGAAATTCCGCAAATAGAGCCTGAAGAGGAACTCAAGAGAGAAATCGAACAACTAAAAAATAAGGTTGACTCTTATGGCACAGTTAATCTGATTGCCATTGAGGAATACGAGGAATTTAAAAAACGCTATGATTTTTTAACCCAGCAGCAAAGTGACCTCATTCAGGCAAAACAATCCTTGGTTGATGTCATAAGCAAGATTAATAAGAAAGCCAGCCAGATGTTTAATGAGATCTTTAACAAGGTTGCGCAGGAGTTTAAGAATTACTTTCGCCTTTTATTTAACGGAGGAGATGCACAGTTAATCCTGGTTGACGAAAGAGACCTTTTAGAATCAGGCATTGAGATTATATGTCGGCCTCCGGGTAAGAGGCTTCAGAATGTGCTTTTGCTTTCGGGTGGGGAAAAGGCATTATCTTGTGCGGCATTGATTTTTGCCATCTTTAAGGTAAAACCAGCACCATTTTGTGTCTTGGATGAGGTTGATGCTCCTCTGGATGAGGTCAATATTGAACGCTTCAGTAGAATCTTGCAGGAGTTTGCGAAGGACTCCCAGTTTTTAATTATTACCCACAGCAAGCGCACCATTGCCAATGCTGATGTGATGTACGGAATAACAATGCAGAAGCAGGGTGTTTCCAAAATCGTCTCCGTAAAGTTCTCCGAGTCAAATAAAGAAGCAGTCCCCAAAGAGAACACTCTTCCTCTATAAACGAGAACCGTCCCTCTTATTCTAAAAATATCTCGAT
>JADHWR010000033.1 GCA_016783355.1 Candidatus Omnitrophota bacterium
TGAATATTGTATTATTGGGGATGCCTGGTGTAGGTAAAGGGACATATGCAGGACTTTTAAGGGAGTCACTGGGTCTATTACATTTCTCAACAGGCAATCTCTTGCGCAACGCTGTTAAGCAGGATTCGGCTTTAGGACGCCAGGCACACGAATTTATGGAGAAGGGCTCGCTTGTCCCCGATGAAATTGTAACTGCCTTACTCGAAGAGGCCTTAAGTAAAAGTCAGATAGAGAAAGGTTTTATCCTTGATGGATATCCGCGCAACATAAAACAGGCAAAAGAGTTAGAGCAATTGTTAAGCTCTCATCGTCTGACTTTGGATTCTGTTATATATCTTGGGGCAGACGAGAATGTAATTGTCGAGCGACTATCAGGAAGAAGAATTTGCTCCCGCTGCCAGAGGAATTTTCATATAAAAAATATGCCTCCCAAAAAAGATGGGATTTGTGATTATTGCGGGGGGCGGCTTTATGAGCGCCCTGATGATAAAAAAGAGACAGTGCACAGACGGCTCAATGTTTATAGGACACAAACCAGAACTTTGATTGACTATTATGAAAATAGAGGACTATTGCAGCGTGTTGCGGCCAATGAAGAAGCCAGGGTTGTGGTCAAAAAAATATTGATGGTCTTAGAGGAAAATGGTACTTATAAAATCCAAAGATGAGATTGAAAAAATCAGGCAGGCCGGCAAGATTTTGAAGAGGGTTTTCGAGAGAATCAATCCTTTTGTAAAAGAAGGTATAACTACCGAGGAAATTGATCAGCACACTTTTCAATTTATATGCAGCGAAAAGGCTCAGGCAGCATTTAAGGGATATAAGGGCTATCCGGCAAGTATTTGTATCTCCATTAATGAGGAAATAGTGCACGGTATTCCCTCAAAAAGAAAACTTGTCCCTGGCGATATTGTTAGTTTGGATATCGGAATAAATTTTAATGGATATTTTGCTGACGCAGCTCTTACTTTAGGGATAGGTAAGGTAAGTCCAGCCATGAAAAGATTGATTGAGGTAACCCATGATTCTTTACGGGAGGCAATCAGATATGCCTTGCCTTACGGGCACTTAGGCGATATATCCTCTGCAGTTCAGAAATTTGTGGAGGCGTATGGTTTTTCTGTGGTGAGGCAATTTTGTGGACATGGGACAGGCCGGTTTCTTCACGAGCAACCCGAGATACCTAATTTTGGAGTTGTCGGTGAAGGGATAAAACTTTATCCAGGCATGGTCTTAGCAATCGAGCCAATGGTCAATGAGGGCGGCGAGGAGCTTGAGATTCTCGATAATGGCTGGACAGCAGTGACTAAAGATAGACGCCCATCAGCGCATTTCGAACATACAGTGGCGATTACAGAAAATGGACCGGAGGTTCTTGCTTGAAAGAAGAGCTTATTGAAACAGAAGGTAAAGTTATAGAAACGCTTCCTAATGCGGTGTTTCGTGTAGAACTGGAAAATGGTCATATAGTAACGGCTCATGTTTGTGGAAAGATGAGAATGCATTTTATTCGTATTCTGCCCGGAGATAAGGTAAGATTGGAGCTGTCACCCTATGATTTAAATCGGGGCAGAATTACATATCGGTATAAATGATGAAAGTTAGATCCTCTGTAAGAAGGATATGCGGTCATTGTAAGATTGTGCGACGTAAGGGTGTTGTGCGTGTTATTTGCAAAAATCCAAAGCACAAACAACGCCAGGGATGAATTTAATTTAACAAAGTGAGGGACAAATGCCACGGATTTTAGGCATAGATATTCCTAAGGAAAAGAAGATAGAGATTGCCCTTACCTATATTTACGGTATAGGTAGAAACACATCTTGTAAAATAGTTAAAGAAGCTGGTATTAGTTCAAATAAAAGGGCAAAGGATTTAACAGACGAGGAGGTTTCTCGGATAAGCACTACTATTCAGAAGGGCAATTACAGAACAGAGGGGGACCTGCGTCGGCAACTTACCCAGGACATCCGGCGATTAATTGATATTGGTTCCTGGCGTGGCCTGCGTCACAAGCGCGGTTTACCGGTAAGGGGGCAGCGCACGCGCACAAATGCGCGCACACGCAAAGGACCACGTAGGGGCACAATAGCCATTATCAAGAAAGAGTAGGTGAAAAAATGGCACGTAAAGACAGAAAGAAAAAGAAGAAGATTTTGGGGATTAGTTCCGGGATAGTCCATATTCAAGCTAGCTTCAATAATACAATCGTGACAATTACGGACAAACAAGGAAATTGCTTGGTTTGGTCAAGTCCAGGAACTGTTGGTTTTAAGGGTTCAAAGAAATCAACTCCTTTTGCTGCTCAAATTACTGCAACTGATGCGGCCAAAAAAGCAAGAGAGATGGGATTAAAAGAAGTAGAGATTCGCTTAAAGGGTCCTGGTTCAGGTCGAGAGGCAGCTGTGCGGGCAATTCAGAATACAGGCTTATATGTAACCGCGGTTAAGGACATTACTCCCGTACCTCATAATGGATGTCGAGCTAAAAAACAGCGAAGGGTGTAAAAATGGCAAGATACACGGGTGCAGTTTGTCGATTGTGTCGTAGAGAAGGGGAAAAATTATTTCTTAAGGGAATACGCTGCTCAAGCACAAAATGTCCTTTAAGTAAACGAAGTTTTCCTCCGGGTGAGCGTCATCGTATCAGTAGAAAACTTTCTGATTATGCTTTGCAGTTGAGAGAAAAACAAAAGGTAAAGAGAATGTATGGTGTTTTGGAACGGCAGTTCCGAGGGTATTTTAAGATTGCCGCAAGAGCTAAGGGGGCAACGGGGGAGATCCTCCTGCAGTTATTAGAGAGGAGATTGGATAATGTTATCTTTCGTGCTGGATTTGGGCTCTCACATGCTCAGGCGCGCCAGATCGTTCGTCATAATTTTGTTTATGTTAATCAGCGTCGTGTAAATATCCCTTCTTTTCTCATAAAGACTGAAGATATTGTGGTGCTCAAGAAAGCAAAGCAGGATTCACTAAACTTTATTAAAGAGAATATTGAAATTAGCAAAGAACGAATGAGGCCTAATTGGCTTGAGGTTAATCCTGCACAATTAGAAATAAAAATTCTGCGCTTGCCGCAAAAAGAAGATCTACAACAGCCGGTTCAAGAGCAACTTATCGTAGAGTTGTATTCCAAATAGTTGAATCAATAAGGGGAGGAAAGATGGGAATAAAATGGCATGATTTTCAATTACCAAAACGCCTGGAATGCGAAGAGTCAACATATACTAATACCTATGGTAAGTTTGTCGCTGCTCCTTTTGAAAGGGGTTTTAGTGTAACCCTGGGTAATTCTCTAAGAAGAACCTTACTTTCTTCTATTGAAGGAAGTGCTGTTACCTGGGTTAAGATTGATAAACTGAGTCATGAGTTTTCTTCATTGCCTGGATTATATGAAGATATCCCGCAATTTTTATTAAACATTAGAAACATCATTCTTATTTCTCATTCCAAGATACCTCATAGTATTTATATCAAAAAAAATAAGGCTGGCGAAATAAAGGCCAAGGATCTTGTCCTTGATGAAAGTATAGAGGTTGTTAATCCTGATTTACACCTCGCTACCTTAAATAAAGATATAAATTTTAATGTTGAGATGGAGGTTGCACGGGGTCGTGGCTTTGTGCTTGCTCAGATGAATAGAAGTGCTGAGCAGCCTGTTGGCGTGATTCCTATTGACTCAAACTTCAATCCTGTCAAACGCGTCAATTTCTTTGTCGAAAATACGCGCGTTGGCCAAAGAATGGATTATGAGAAACTTACTTTAGAGATTTTCACCAATGGGGGGATATCTCCTAAGGATGCAATGCTTTATGCTGCCAATATATTACAAAGACATTTAGATTTATTTGTAAATTTTGGCCAATTGCCCGAGGAAGAGGTTATTGAAGAAGAAATGACAAAAGAGGAGACCGAATTATACGAGAAATTAAAATTACCGATTTCAGAACTGGAACTGTCTGTACGTTCTTCCAACTGTTTGCGCCAGGCAGATATAAAGAGAATTGCTGAATTAGCAACGAATACAGAAGATGAGTTAATGAGGTTTAAGAATTTTGGGAAGAAATCACTTAATGAGATAAAGGAACTCTTAAATGGCATGAATCTGCACTTGGGTTTGAAAGTGGATATGGAAAAACTGAAGAGACCATGAGGCATCGCAAGAAAAGATATCGACTAAATAAGTTTAGCAGTTACCGCCGGCATTCCATAATTTCCTTAACAAAGAGTTTGCTTCTTCACGAGAGCATTAGAACAACAAAGACAAAGGCAAAGGCAACACAGCCCTTTTTCGAAAGACTGATTACTCTGGGAAAGGAAGCTACCATCGCAGCACGCCGCAGGGCATTTTCGATATTAAATGATCACAAGCTGGTGAAATTTTTATTTAATGACATCAGTCCGCGTTTTATTAACCGGCAAGGTGGTTATACGCGGATTTTGCCTTTGGGAGATCGGCGTGGAGATGGGGCAAAATTAGTCCTTTTTGAACTTACCGAGCGCCGCATTATTAAAGAAAAGAGGCCCAAAAAAGAAAAAGCAATCCAGCCGGCGCAAAAGATTGAGCCAAAAAAACAAGAGACTCCTGTGTCAAAGCCCGCGCGTATTATTAAACCATCGGCAGGTTTTTTCCCGGGGTTGCGCAAGATTTTTAAAAAGGAAAGAGATGCCCTGTAAACCCCGCCCTTTCCTACTTTGTAGTTTCTCTTCGTAGTAAGAAAGGGCGGGGTAAATCAAAATGAACTTTGCGCGTAGGACCAAAAGTATAAATCCTTCCTTAACCCTTGCCGTAGCTAGTCAGGCAAGAAGATTGAAAAATGAGGGCAAGGATGTTGTAAACTTTGGTTCAGGAGAACCTGATTTTGACACTCCAGAGTTTATTAAGTCAAAAGCAACCGCAGCAATAAAGAACGGTTTTACAAAATATACCCCGACAGCAGGAACCCGCCAGTTAAAAGAGGCCATCTGCGCAAAATTAAAAAGGGATAATGGCTTAAATTATGAACCTTCCTCGATAATTGCCTCAAATGGCGCAAAGCACAGTATCTTTAATACGCTTTTTGCGCTTGTCGAAGAAGATGAAGAGGTAATTATCCCTTCGCCTTATTGGGTAAGTTATCCTCAGATGGTTTATCTATGTAACGCAAAGCCTCGCATAATTGAGACTAAGCAAGTTGATAATTTTAAGATTGCAGCATACAAACTAAAGCAGAATATTAACCCAAAGACAAAGGTACTAATTTTAAATACACCAAATAATCCCACAGGAGCAGTCTATTCTCTGTCTGAGTTACAAGAGATTGCCAAGGTTTGTGTAGAGAAAAATATATTTGTCATTGCCGATGAGATTTATGAAAAGTTAATCTATGATGATTCGGGACATATTTCCATAGCCGGATTGAATAAAGAAATCTATAATCGAACTATTACGGTTAATGGCTTATCCAAGAGTCATGCGATGACCGGATGGAGGATTGGTTATCTGGCTGGTCCGGCAGAGATTGTTAAGGAAATTGCAAAGATTCAGGACCATACTACGTCTTGTCCTTCATCGATTAGCCAAGAGGCGGCTCTTGCGGCAATAGCAGAGGATGATGGATTTAGTAAAAAGATGCGTCAGGAGTTTCGCAGGCGCCGAGATTATCTAATTGAACGATTAAAGGAGTTAAAACAATTAGATTTTATCGTCCCTCGCGCTACTTTTTATTTATTTTGTAATATTAAAAAGACAGGTCTAAATTCAACTGAATTTGTCCAAAGACTACTAAATGAGCAGTCAGTTTTGCTTACGCCAGGAATAGCCTTTGGTGATCATGATTACGTACGTTTTAGTTTTGCTACTTCCATGGGGCAGATTGAAAAGGGGATGGATAGGATTGAGCAATGGCTAAGACAGTTGCAGAGAAAATCTTAAGTAAGCATGCCGGCTTAGATTTAAAAGCAGGAGATTTTGCTTTCTGTAATGTTGATTTTGCCTTTAGTCAGGATGGAACATCTTCAATAGTTATTGATCGCCTCAAGGATTTAGGGATACGGCGGCTTAAAACAAGATTCTGCATGGTAATAGACCATAATGCACCTTCTCCTACCATAGGTACTTCTTCTGTTCATCAAAGAATGCGTGATTTTGCACACACCTTTGGTGTGCCTTTATTTGACATAGGCAGCGGGGTTTGTCATCAGGTTATCTCCGAGTCAGATTTTGTTCATCCGGGAGATCTCGTTTTAGGCGCAGATTCACACACGACCACCTTGGGTGTTTTAGGAGCCTTTGCCTCGGGCGTTGGCTCAAGTGATGTTGCCCTCACGCTTGCTACGGGAAAGAATTGGTTTCGTGTGCCAGAGACTTACAAGATAATTATCAAGGGTAAAAAACCATTCGGCGTTTTTGCAAAGGATATCATCCTCTATATTATTTCAGATTTAAAAGCCGACGGTGCCACCTATCGGGCAATTGAGTTTTATGGTTCAGTGATTGAGCGTGCATCGTTGGAGAGCAGACTTACAATAGCCAATATGGTGGTGGAGATGGGAGCAAAGTGTTGTTTTATGCCGACAGCCGGTATTTGCGCTGATGACGGCGCAAAATATGAAAGAACCTTAGTTTATGATATATCGCAGTTACAACCCCAGGTGGCTTTAGCGCATTCAGTAGATAGCGCAAGACCGGTTTCCCAATTGAAATCTATTAAGATAGATGAAGCCTATTTGGGAACTTGTACAAATGGCCGGTTATCAGACTTGCTCATCGCCGCCAGAATTTTGAAAGGAAGGCGCATAAAAGAAAAGGTTAAATTTATTGTTGCCCCGGCATCAAGGGCTATTTTCTTGGAGGCACTGAAGAGAGGAATAATTGAAACCTTGATCAAGGCAGGAGCAGTTTTGGTTACCCCTGGGTGTGGGCCCTGTGTGGGTACACATAATGGTGTTCCTGCAGATGGAGAGAGGGTAATCTCTACTGCAAATCGTAATTTTAAGGGAAGGATGGGCAATCCTCATGCGGAGATTTTTCTTGCCTCACCAGCAGTTGTCGTTGCCTCGGCAATAGAAGGCAGGATTGCTGATCCGAGAAAGTATTTGAGTTAGCTTACTATAATAATGTATATCCCGCCTCATAAACTGCTCTAAAATTATCCCCTGCGGGGAGAATTTTAGAGCATTCGGCGGGATCAATTCGTCCGCCAACGAACTTTGGCGGACTTATTGAGGAGGTTAAAATGGACCTGAAAGAATTACTTGTGTTGACGATAAAAGAACTAGCCTCTGATCTGCATATTACTGAGAAGGAACCGCCGGTTTTGCGTATCGATGGAAGATTAAGGCGAATAAAGTTATTTCCTGTTTTGACCGCTGATGATACTAAGCGCTTAGTATATTCTATTTTAAACGACCACCAGAAAGAGATATTTGAAAAAAACAAAGAGTTAGACTTTTCTTTGGCCTTGCCTGGCTTAGATAGATTTAGGGTTAATGTCCATATGCAGCGTGGCGCTGTTGAGGCAGCTTTCCGGCGCGTTCCTGCATTGATACCTACCCCAGAGGAGTTGGGGTTACCTTCTGTACTTATAAATTTGGTGCGTAAACCCAGTGGTATGGTTCTAATTACTGGACCTACAGGTGTAGGCAAGACGACAACCTTAGCTTCACTGGTTAATATAATCAATAAGGAAAGAGAGTGTCTTATTGTTTGTATTGAAGACCCTGTTGAGTTTGTTTTTGAAAATGAGAAGGCAGTGATTAAACAAAGAGAGCTTTATACTGATACACTTTCCTTTGCCAATGCCCTAAAGCATGCTCTGCGTCAGGATCCGAATGTAATTATGGTTGGTGAGATGCGGGATTTAGAGACAATCTCTACTACCTTGACTGCAGCAGAAACAGGTCATTTGGTTCTGACGACCCTGCATACACCTGATGCGCCACAAACAGTTGAAAGGATTATTGATGCCTTTCCTCCTTATCAGCAACAACAAGTAAAATTGCAACTGGCAGATTGTTTACAAGCGGTGGTAGCTCAACAACTACTGCCTCATATCAGTGGAAGGGGTCGGGTTCTGGCAACTGAAGTGATGATCTGTACTCCGGGAATAAGAAATCTCATTCGCGAGCAGGAAATAGAGCAAATACCTACTTTAATGCAAACCGGCGCACAATATGGAATGAAGACAATGGACAAGTCTTTAAAGGAACTTTACAATAATGGTTTGATTAGTATGGATGTGACAATGTCTAAGGTAAAGAATATGGAGGAGTTCCGTCAATTATGACATTGAAGGGTAAGACCATAAAGTTAGGTGACAATATCAATACAGATTTCATTATTTCAGGAAGATATAAGTTTTCCATAACAGATATGAAAGAATTAGCCAAGCATATTATGGAGGATATTGATCCAGATTTTTCGAAAAAGATAGTTTACGGAAAAACGATTCTTGTTGCTGGTCATAATTTTGGCATGGGCTCATCAAGAGAACAAGCACCATTGGTGATAAAGCAATCAGGTATTATTGCCATTGTTGCCTTATCTTTTGCGCGCATCTTCTATCGCAATAGTTTCAATATTGGTCTGCCTTTGATTGAAGCAGAGACCCGAAATATAAAAGAAAGAGACAATCTCTTAATAGATTTAAATAAGGGTGTATTGAAAGATATAACAGCAAGTATTCAGTTAGAAATCAATCCAATACCGGCGATGATGCAGGATTTATTGAAGGCAGGAGGACTCTTCAACTATTACAAAAGATACAAAAGATTACCCGAAATATAATACACGCTAAATAACGATGTTACACAGAGTTACTTTAATCCCCGGTGATGGTATAGGACCAGAGGTTGTTCGTGCTGCAAAAAGCTGCATTGAGGCAACAGGCGTGGATATTAGATGGGATGAGGTTTTAGCGGGACAGACAGCCTTAGAGAAATATGGACAGTTGCTGCCTGCCGAAACCCTCGATTCTATTCGGCAAAACAAGGTTGCCTTAAAGGGGCCGATTATCACACCGGTAGGTGGGGGGTTTCGCTCAGTTAATGTCTCTCTTCGTCAGACTCTGGATTTATATGTGTGTTTGCGGCCAGCAAAGTCCTATTCTACCGTAAAGACGCTATATAAGAACATAGATTTAGTAATCGTCCGAGAGAACACCGAGGACCTCTATGCAGGAATTGAGTTTGAAGTAGGTCTGCCCCAGACCAAAAAGATTATTGCGACAATCGAAAAATTGACCCAAAAAATGATTTTGCCTGATTCAGGGATATCAATAAAACCAATATCAAAAAAGGCCTCAGAGCGCATTGTGCGCTTTGCTTTTGAATACGCAACTAAATTTAGACGAAAGAAGATCACCGCTGTTCATAAAGCAAATATAATGAAATTCACCGATGGGCTATTTCTGAATATTGCACGCGAGGTTTCCCGGAATTATCCTCAGATCATCTTTGAAGATAGGATTGTTGACAATATGGCAATGCAATTAGTTCAGAAACCCTGGGATTATGATATTTTGGTTTTACCCAATCTTTATGGAGATATTATCTCTGACTTATGTGCAGGGCTGGTTGGAGGTTTAGGCGTTATGCCCGGAGGCAATCTCGGTGATCAGATTGGTGTCTTTGAAGCAGTGCATGGAGCTGCCCCAAAATATAAAGGGAGAAACATCGTAAATCCGACGGCAATGATTCTCTCGGGAGTTTTGATGCTACGCTATATAAATGAAGACAAAGCAGCAAAGAAGTTAGAAGATGCAGTTATTGAGGTTTTAAAAGAAGGAAGATCCCTTACTTATGATTTAAAACCAAGCCGGGATGATCCTACGGCAGTAGGAACGCAAGAGATGGCCGAAGCGATTATTAGTAAATTAAAGTGAGGCTGGATATGAAAATTAGCATTATTGGTGCAGGGAATGTGGGTGCAATGACAGCGATGCACCTGTGTAATATGGGATTTGAGAATATTGTTTTGGTTGACACAAAGCCCGGCCGTGCCCTGGGGTGTGCATCTGATTTATCCGATGCGCGTTTTATCTTCAGAAGGAATTATCACATTGAAGGGAGTCAGGATTTTCGCCAGATAAAAAACTCCGGTATGATCATTATTACAGCAGGGATTGCTCGTCAACCAGGTATGAGTCGTCAGGATTTACTTACCACGAATAGTCGGATTATTAAAGATATATCAACTCAGATTAAGCAATTTGCCTCAGCGGCAATTGTGATTGTGGTTACTAACCCATTAGATCCTCTCACTTATCTTGTCTTAAGGATTACGGGTTTTAGTGCTTCTCGTGTTTTTGGCATGGGTCCAAGTTTAGATAGTAGTCGATTTGCTAATCAGATATCAGAGGAACTAAGTTTGGATGTAAATAAAATCGAGCCATATGTAATTGGAGGTCATGGGAAAGACATGCTCCCCCTGGCTCGTTTTACGAAAACAGAAGACCAATCATTGAACGAGGTGCTTTCTCAAGAGAAAGTTTCCCCGCTTATTGAGGGGACAATTCAAAGAGGCGCCCAGATTGTGTCTTTATACGGCAGTGGTAGTGCTTATTTCGCTCCTTCTGCCGCCATTGCCCAGATTGTTAAGATCATTGCTGAGGATAAAAAAGAGATTATTGGATTAAGTGCATATCTTAATCGCAAATATGGGGTAGCGGATGTTTGTATTGGAGTACCCTGTCGTTTAGGAAGAGATGGTATAATCGAGATTATCGAGTTAGAGTTGAATGAGGAGGAAAAATCTGCTTTTCTTAAATCCGCCAGGTCGATTAAAGACCAGATTAATCAATTATATAAAGAGGACGTCATAAAAGGGACGAGTTCTCATTAAGCGGGTGGCGAGACTACCCGAATGAAAATTTTTATTCCCAGCGCTGAAATCTTTCAGCGGTCTGCTACGGTTTACCCCGCTCTTTCTACTTGCGGAGAGACACTCTGAAGCAGAAAGGGCGGGGTTTACGACTCGTTCATTTGACGGAATTCCCTTACGGTCAGTTCCGTCATTCACTCCTCGTAATTCCTTGCAGACACTTGCCGAAGGATTTCTAATTGCGCTGTTCACAAAAACTTTCATTCTCAAGTCAAGCGGCTCATAGATCTTTGGAAGTCGGACTTCCATAATTGATCTTATAAGCGGGTGGCGAGGCGGTGGGCGGCCCAGAATTGCCCGCAGTGAATTATGCTCTATAGAGGCTTCCCCTTGAGCGAGGACAATTTTGGGCTCCGCCGAAGACAGGACCCGCTCATAAAGGAGAACCGTTCCCGCTTTATTTTCAGCGATGGAGATATTTGATTTAGGATTGGTTTCTTTTGAACATGCCTGGCAATTTCAGAGAGAGATTCACGCCAAGATAAAAGAAGGAAACTCATCTTGCGCATTGGTTCTTTGCCGGCATTATCCAGTAATTACTATGGGAAGAAACGCAAAAAAGGTGAATATTTTAGTTAGCGAAGAAAATCTCAAAAATCGCGGGATTGCGGTTTATCAGATTGAAAGGGGTGGCGATGTTACCTATCATGGTCCAGGTCAGTTATGTGTTTATCCAGTTATGAATTTGCGTTATCTAGAGAAGAGCGTTCACTCATTTTTAGATACTTTAGAAAATATTGGCTTGGACCTTTTAAGTAAGTTCGGTATCAAAGCAACGACAATGCAAAAAACAAGAGGGATTTGGGTTGGCCAGGAAAAGATTGCCTCACTGGGCATAGCTGTGAGGAACTGGATAACCTTTCATGGAATGAGCATAAATATAAAAAAAGATGACCTCCTTAATTTTTCCTTGATTGTGCCCTGCGGCTTAAATATAATGATGACATCAATGGAGAGTATATTAGAGAAAGAGATTGAGATAGGGAAGGTTAAAGAGGTCTTTATTGAAGAGTGGAGGCAGAGAGTTAATATTTGAGCAATAAAATGCAGCGTATAATGATTATGCACATTTCTAATATTTCCGGACACCGTAGTGCAGGAATGGCTCTGGAGAAGGCATTAAAGACTCTCAGTCCGACTGCCAAGGTCTTAAATATAAACGCCTTTAGATATATCTCAGCAAAGGCAGAAAAAATCGCTAATTTCTTTTATATGGCCTTGATTCAAAGAGCGCCCTTTATCTGGAACTATCTTTACGATAATCCCCTTTGGTTAAAAAGAACCGAGGGCTTAAGAAGAAGGATACATCGTTATAATGTGGCAAAGGTTAAAAGGATTATTGATGCGTTTAGACCAGATGCTATTGTTTGCACTCAGGCATTTCCCAATGGATTAGTCGCTTATTTTAAACAGCTTTATAAAAGAAAGCTCATTTTGGTCGCTGCGCTGACGGATTACACTCCTCATTCTTATTGGATTTATGACAATGTTGACTATTTTATCGTTGCCTGTTCGCAAATAAAGGATGAATTAGTAAAAAAAGGAGTAAGGCCAGAGAAGATTTTAACCTTGGGCATACCCATTGAGCACAAATTTAACCAGCACGTATCTAAGGCGCAGGCACGCAGCAGATTAGGACTTGCTTCTGATGACTTTACTATTCTGATTATGGGTGGGGCACAGGGATTGGGTCCGATAAAAGATACGATTTTTAACTTGGATAAATCAAGACTTAATTTTACAATGCTTGTGGTTTGTGGCAATAATACCTTCTTGTACCAACAATTGATAAGACAAAACATGCGGCATAAAATTAAAATTTTTGGCTATGTTGAAAATGTTAATTTACTTATGTCTGCAGCAGATTTGCTTGTTAGTAAACCCGGCGGGATAACAAGTGCAGAGGCACAAGCAAAGGGCCTGCCCTTGATTATATTGAGGCCATTGCCTGGACAGGAGGCAAGAAATACAGCTTATTTGCTTTCGCAGGGAGCAGCTGTTAAGGCAGAAAACCCAAAGGGATTACAAAAGATTGCCGAAGATTTAATAAGCAATGCCGGCAGACGAGCTATTTTATCCGAGAGGGCAAAACAGATTGGTAAACCAAATGCTGCCTTGGATATTGCCCGTCTTCTTTTGAAATTGTGATTCATTATCTTATTTATAAGATAGGACAAATTATTGCACTATATCTTCCTTTAAGGTTAGCCTATAAAGTAGCTGTTGTTTTCTCAGACCTCCATTATTTATTTGCCTGGCGTGACCGCAGGAATGTTGCAGCAAATCTTGAGGTAATATTTCCGCAAAAGACTAAACCCGAGATTAGACGAATACGAAAGATAGTGTTTAGGAATTTTGCCAAGTATCTTGTAGATTTTTTCCGGTTCAAGAAATTAAACAGGGATTACGTAAAAGAGAATGTTCATTTTGAAAATTTAGCCTATCTTGATTCTGCTTTAGATGCGGCAAAGGGCGTAATTATTCTGACGGCCCATATTGGCAATTGGGAGTTGGGGGGCGTGGCTGTCGCAATTAAGGGATATCCTATTGCTGCTGTGGCTTTACCCCATCGGCATAAAAAGGTGGATATGTTTTTTAATTCGCAAAGAGAGAGTAGTGGTTTAAGGGTAATTCCTTTGGGTCAGGCAGCACGCGATAGCCTTAAGGCTTTAAGGCAAAACCAAATTATTGCTTTAGTGGGCGATCGGGATTTTACGAACAAGGGTGAAATAATTGACTTTTTGGGAATGCCGACATATTTACCCGAAGGACCAGCAGTATTCTCACTAAAGACAGG
>JADHWR010000002.1 GCA_016783355.1 Candidatus Omnitrophota bacterium
GTCTAATAAGGTAGAAAAAAATGTACAAAAATGAGATATTGTGGAAATGGTTGGTGAAGAACGATGCAGCGCTATATTGAGAAGTTCTTAAGATACTTAGAGATTGAGAAGAATTATTCTGCCTGCACCATTCTTAGTTATAAAGAGGACCTGTTTGATTTTAAGAATTTCTTAAGCCCCGTTCGAAATAAGACGCAGTCTGCGATTTCGAACGGGGTAAAGGCGATTCCCTTAGAATCTGTTGATTATCTTACTTTAAGGAAATACCTCGTCAATTTGAAAGAAAGGGGTCTTTTGGCTTCAACAATTTCCCGGCATATTTCTTGTCTGCGTTCATTTTTCAGATTCTTATGCCGCGATGGGTATCTTAAAACTAATCCGGCGAAAAGTCTACTTAGTCAAAAAATAAAAAGGCATCTACCCCAATTTCTTACAGAAGAGGAGGTCGGGCGGATGTTAAATATGTCCTTAGGCAAGAAGGAGCAGTCTTATCGTGACAAGGCTATATTAGAGACATTCTACAGCACAGGCATGCGCATCAGTGAGTTGGTAAATTTAGATACGCAAGATATTGATTTTATCAGCGGAGTTGTTAAGGTGCGCGGGAAAGGAAAGAAGGAGCGCCTTCTTCCTATTGGGGACCATGCCATCTCTGCAATCAGGGCTTATCTAAAGATGAGAAAAAGTGCCTCTGATGCGTTATTTTTGAATAAAGGAGGCAGGCGCCTTTCTGTTCTTGGCACAAGAAAAGTCGTTTATAAATATATCCGATCAGCCTCCTTAAAGTCTGGTCTTTCTCCCCATACCCTTCGGCATAGCTTTGCAACGCATCTTTTAAATCGGGGAGCAGATTTGCGCAGCGTTCAGGAACTCTTGGGACATGTAAATCTTTCCACAACCCAGATTTATACGCATTTAACTACAGACAGACTGAAGAGCGTTTATAAAAAGGCGCACCCTCGCGCATAGTTTAAAGTGCCATAGTATCAATGTATCATAGTATCAAGGTGTCATAGTGAATATAAAAAAGGAGATTGATGTTCATCCTTTATGATTTAATATTTTTAATATTCGCAATACTTTATCTGCCCGTTTTTGTCTCCAGAAAAAAGTTTCACAAGGGCTTTATCCAGCGACTCGGGATTTTACCACAGATAAAGCTAAAGAGGCCAATTTGGGTCCATGCCGTCAGCGTCGGAGAAGCTGGCATTGCGGGACATTTAGTCGGATGTTTACGAGAGGGCTTTGCGTTTGCACAATTTGCCTTTTCTACTGTGACATCCACAGGGAATAAAATTGTGCGCACCTTCAAGAATGATGGCGACTTTGTATTTTATCTACCCCTGGATTTAAGTTTTATTGTTAGGAAGGTCGTCTTGCGCCTAAATCCCCGCCTTTGTATTATTCTTGAGACAGAACTCTGGCCAAATTTAATTAGTTATCTTTCAAAGAGACAGATAGCGATAATCGTTGTTAATGCAAGAATATCGGATCGCTCTTTTAAGGGCTATTACAGAATCAGGCCTTTAATTAAGCCGATATTAAATAAAATAGCCCTTTTTTGTGTGCAAACAGAAACGGATGCAAAGAGACTTAAGACACTGGGTGTTGCAGCGGATAAGATTAAGGTTGCCGGAAATATGAAATATGATTTTATCCCGCCAGAGGCGGGAAAAGAAAATTGCACAGATTATAGACTAAGATTGGGTCTAAAATCTGAAGAAAAATTACTTGTTGTTGGCAGCACCCACCAAGGCGAAGAGGAAATTATATTAGACGTATATAAAAAATTATTAGATGAATTTTCTCATTTAAGGCTTTTGATTGCTCCACGCCATCCGCAGCGTGCTTCACAGATAGAGAAATTAGTTAATAAATTTGGCTTCAGTTCTGTTTTTATCAGTAAGTTGAATCTATCCGCTATGCGCTATCCGCCATCCACTATTTTTATCCTCGATACCATTGGTCAGCTTCTTGGTTTTTATAAGATCTCTGACATTGTTTTTGTTGGCGGAAGTTTAATAAAAAGGGGAGGGCACAATATTTTGGAACCTGCGCGTTTAGGCAAGCCTGTTATCTTTGGGCCTCATATGTTTAATTTTCGCAGTATTGCCGAGCAATTTTTAGAGAAAGACGCAGGCTTTTTAGTCCATAATCAGAAAGAATTAAGGGATATTATTTTTCATATCTTAAATAATCCTTCAATGGTTAGAGAGACAACACAAAGGGCGATTCAACTGATAAAAGAAAACCAAGGCGCGACAAAAAAGACTATTCAGTGGATAAGGTATATTTATGGAAGAGATACTACGAAGCAGAAAGGGCGGGGTTAAGGATTTTCTTTATCGAGTTGCTACAGATAAACAAAAGGGGGCGTTTATTTTTGCCTTAAAATTAATTCTTTATTTTCTGTCCATAATTTATGGCTTTGGAGTCTGTTTACTAAGATTCTTTTGGCAGATTAAGCCGCGTAGATTAAATTGCAAAGTTATCAG
The DNA here is from genome assembly GCA_016783355.1 of Candidatus Omnitrophota bacterium. Classification (GTDB taxonomy): domain Bacteria; phylum Omnitrophota; class Gorgyraeia; order Gygaellales; family JAHJCI01; genus BS750-G32. The sequence goes on from JADHWR010000002.1 coordinate 2,496, forward strand.
TGTGGGCAATGTTACCTTGGGCGGCACAGGCAAAACTCCCCTTGTTGAATATATTGCACGCTACTTAAGAGACAAAGGACATAAGGTTGCTCTATTAAGCAGGGGGTATGGAAAGCGAAAAGCGAAAAGCGAAAAGCGAAAAGCGGATTATCAAACAATGGGCGATGAACCGTGTATGTTGTTAAAAAAATTAGGTGATCTTCCTGTGATTGTTGACAAGGACAGGGTGCGCTCAGCAAAGGAAGCAATCAAGGATTATTCTGTTGACACAGTAATCCTGGATGATGGATTTCAGCAGTGGAGACTGAAGAAGGACTTGGAAATAGTAACAATTGATGCAACAAACCCCCTTGGTAACAAGCATCTTCTTCCACGTGGAATCCTGCGTGAGCCCCTATCTTCATTAAGGCGGGCGCAGGTTTTTGTCTTAACCAAGGTTAATCTTAAGCAAGATGATATTGGCAATATCAAGAGAGCCCTCAAGAAGTTAAATCCTGATGCCTTAGTTGTTGAGGCAACCTATGAACCACTTGGTTTTTATAAATTGGGCGAAGAAGTAGCAGATAATTTACTTGGCGCTAAGGAATTTGCGAAAGAGCCGGTAAGTTTAGTTTATGGGATTGCCGAGCCCCAATCATTTGAAAATCTAATTAGTAATTTAGGAATAACGATTGGTTCATCCTTTGGATTCCCCGACCACTATCTTTATCGTGAAGAGGACCTGAAAGAGATTATCCGGGATTCAAAAGAAAAAGGCATCAGCAAGATTATCACTACAGAGAAGGACGCTGTTCGTCTTCCTGCTATGAACTATGAACTATTAGCCATGGACTGTTTTGTCTTGTCCATTCAATTAGAGATTATTCAAGATGAGATATTCAACAAGAGACTACTTTCTATATTTTAGCGTGAGATTTTTAGAGAAGGTGTTTGCGGTTTTTCCTTTGGGGCTTGCTTTATTTTTAGGAAAAGCAGTAGGACTGTTAGGCTATTTTTTTGATAGAAAGCATAAGCGTGTTGCCTACCGTAATTTGCGCATCGCCTTTGCCTCAGAAAAGAGCCCCTCTGAACTTAAGGCAATCCTGAAGAAGATTTATTTAAATTTAGGTATGAATCTGATAGAGGTTCTCATTATCCCAAGGATAGATAAGGATTATTTAGACAAATATATAAAGATACAAGGAGAGCAATTCATTGAAGAAGCAGCAAAAGAAGGCAAAGGCATAATCTTTATTAGCACACATTTTGGTAATTGGGAAATCCTCTTTGCAACTGCGGGAATTTTAGGATACCCTGTATATCTTTTTGCCGATGAGCAGAGGAAATCTCTTTTGCTGGATAATTTTTTAAATAGGATGCGCAAGATGAAAGGGCTTAAGGTTTTAAAGGCAGGCTCTGATTTAAGGCGCCTTCTGCGTATCTTAAGAGAAAAAAAGATGGTTGGGATGATTGTTGACCATGGTATAAAAGAAGGGGTATTCGTTGATTTCTTTGGCAGAAAGACGCGCACCCCCACTATTGCAATACGCCTTGCCTTGAGATTGAATATTCCCGTTGTGCCTGCTTATATTCATCGTTGTAAAGGGCCAAACCATGAGTTTGTTATTTTGCCTTCCTTAAAGCTTAAAAGGACAGGTGTATTAAATCAGGATATTGCACTTAATTTAGGGAGGGTCAATTCCATTGTTGAGAACTATATCAGAAAATATCCCTCACAATACCATTGGTTTTATAAGCGCTTTAAATATAGCCGAGGCCGCAATATTTTGGTTTTATGCGATGACAAGACCGGACATCTGCGCCAGAGCGAGGCTTTAGTTAAATTGATTGAGAATACTGCCAAGCAAAGGCAGTTAGAGATTAAAACAAAACTGGTAAGAGTAGATTTTAAGAATAAACCAGATAGCTTTAAAGAATTACAGTCTTATTTTGCTGATATAGTGATTTCTTGCGGTTCATCACTTGCACCGGTGAATTTAGTCATCTCTTCAGAGAATCAGGCAAAATCAATTGTCATTATGCGGCCTGGCTTTTTAAGCACAAAAAGTTTTGATTTAGTAATTATGCCCAAGCACGATAATCCGCCGCAGAGGGAAAATATTGTTGTTACAGAAGGCGCCTTGAATTTAATCAATGAAGAATACCTTAAAGTTCAAATCTCAAGCCTCAAAGCCCAAGGCGTTAATGTTGATAAAAAAATAGTGGTGGGATTATTGCTGGGTGGTGATACAAAAAATTTCAAGCTGTCTTTGAATTTATTAAGACCAATTATTTCACAGATTAAGTTATTTTTAGAAAACTATGATGCTCAGATTCTGATTACTACCTCACGCCGGAGTAGCTCTGAGGTTGAAGGTCTAATCAAAGAGGAGTTTAATAATTATAGCCGTTGCAAGTTACTGGTTATTGCTAGTGAGAAGAATATACCAGAAGCAGTAGGGGGGATTTTAGGGTTAAGCAATATTGTTGTTGTTTCACCAGAAAGTATTTCAATGATTTCTGAGGCGGTAACTGCAGGAAGACATATCGTAGTTTTAGAGCCGCAGGAGGGTTTGGGAAAGAGACACAAAAGATTCCTTGAATATTTTACAAGCAAGGGTTATATCTATCTAGTGCGTTCTTACGAGATAGCAGATGTATTAAAGAAGATTGCTGGGGAGACGCCAACGATTTTAAAATTGTCTGACAACCAGCGCGTAAAAGTTGCAATTGAGAAACTTTTATAGAGGACGGCGGGTCCTGTCTTCGGCAGAGCCCAAAATTGTCCTCGCTCAAGGGGAAGCCTCTATAGAGCATAATTCGCTGCGGGCTATTCTGGGCCGCCCACTGCCTCGCCACCCGCTCTTCTTAAAGAGTAGGAGTCGCGGCTACGAGGTTTGTTTCAAGCGGGGCATTGTGTAGCCCGAAGCAGGCACGGTTCCCTGCCAAAGGCAGGGAGAGCGAGGGCGAGCATTGAGTGAACCCGTTCGACTTCGCTCAGGGTTCATCCTGAGTGAAATCGAAGGATGAAGTTTTGCCTCGCCGGGGCAAAACAAACGTCCCCGCGAGAAAGCAAACCGAAGTCAGCCGCGAAGGTTAAATTGTTTGTTTTGGTTGCCACCCGCTTGGCAGGCAACATTACGAAACCAATTTTGGAAGTCCGACTTCAGATTTTATAAGTTTATGAATATCTTAGAGATTTTACCAGAGTTGAATATTGGCGGGGTTGAGTCTATGGTTTTAGATTTATCCAGGTCTTTTGTAAAATTAGGGCATCGCTGTATTGTCGTCTCCCGCGGCGGAGGCCTGGTTAAGGAATCAGAGAGGATGCACGTAAAGCATTATTGCCTGCCTGTAGACAAGAAGTCTTTATTTACGATTTTGAAAATGATTTTTTCTGTGAGGAAAATTATCAAGGATGAGAAGATTGATGTTGTTCATGCTCATTCACGCGTGCCTGCCTGGATTGCCTTTTTTGCTTGCTGTGGCAGCCAGGCTGTATTTCTTACTACCTGCCATGGACATTATAACCGGCATTATTTTAGCCGGGTGATGAGTTGGGCAAAGTTGACTATTTGTCCGTCGCAGGCAGTAGCCCGGCATATGCGCGATGGTTTTGGGCTTCCTCTTGAACGGATTCGCTTAATTCATAATGGCGTAGATTTAGACAGATTCAAATATCGGGGCCCGAGAAAAAGAGGCGAGGATTTCATCATCGGGATTATAGGAAGGCTTTCTCCTTCAAAGGGGCATATTTATTTTTTGCGTGCAGTTGCGCGTTTACTACGCAGGACAAATTTGCCGCAAATCAAGGTTTGGATTGTCGGCGAGGCTTCGTCAAAATACGCTGCCTACAAACAAGAATTAAAGAGATTGACAAAAAGACTTGGGCTTGGGGCGCATATTGAGTTTTTGGGCTTGCGCTCTGACATCCCGCAAATCTTAGAAAAACTCAATCTTTTGATAGTCAGCTCTACAGTTCAAGAGGTATTTGCCCGGATAGTTATTGAAGCCCAGGCAGTAGGCGTGCCAGTAGTAGCTACCCGCGTGGGTGGCATACCAGAGATTATTGATGATCACCAGACAGGACTTTTAGTTACGCCAGCAGATGCTGAGGATTTGTTCGAGGCAATGTTACGCATTATCAAAGATAGCTCCCTTGCCTCTCGTTTAGCGGAGAATGCTTATCTAAAGCTAAAAGATAATTTTAATATAAGAATAATAACAGAGAAGACCCTTGCTGTATATAAAGAAGCGGTTTCCAGCTTTAAGATTTTAGTTATTAAGCTGACGGCGTTAGGGGATGTTATTCTGATTGGTCCGGCTCTGCGCGCAATAAGAAGAAGATTCCCCCGGTCTCGCTATAAAGTTAGTGTTTTAGTAAATCGGCCAAACCACGAAGTTCTCCTCAATTGCCCTTATGTTGATGAGCTAATCATCACTGATTTAGATAAAAACACAAGAAAGAGATTATTATTTCAAGAGATTCAGAAAATAAGAAAAAAGAATTTTGATCTATCGGTTGATTTTCAAAATAATCGTATTAGCCATCTGGCGAGCTTCCTTGGTTTGATTCCTCAGCGCTACGGCTATAATCGCCGATTAGGATTTTTGCTAAACCATGGCATCAATGAGAAGAAAGAAAGAAGTTATCGTCCTGTTGAGCATCAGTTTAGGGTATTAAAAGAGCTTGGTATTGAATTGGAAAATGAGCACCTTGAGCTTTGGCCGGATGTCTGTGATGAAGAATATATTAAGGATTTTTTGAATTCCCACTGGGTAAGCCCAGAGCAGACCCTGGTTGGTATTAACCTCGGTGCCAGTCAGAGGTGGCAGACAAAGATTTGGCCTAATCAGTATTTAGTTGAACTTTGTCACAAGCTTGCCTCTCAAGGTATCCGTGTGGTTTTTACGGGAGGAAGTGACGATTTACCAAGAGCACAAGCAATAAACAAAGCAATCGAAAAATCCAAGTCAATTATTGCCTGTGGCAAAACAACAATTAATCAATTAGCTTGTTTAATAAAAAGATGCCGACTTTACTTAACCAGTGATTCTGCGCCCTTGCATATCGCCTGTGCCGTAGATACGCCCTATATTGCTCTCTTTGGCCCTACTGACCCAAGGAGACACATTGCTTCTGGCCATAAAGGCATTGTTTTAAAGAAGGAACTGCCTTGTCAGCCTTGTTATCGCTCTAAGTGTAAAAGGCGAGAGTGTATGTATGCGATTAAACCAGAAGAGGTAATGGAGGCAATAAAGGGACTATTAGTAAATTCAAATAGCAAAATGACATATTGAAGCGCAAAGCGCAAGGCGTAAAGCGCAAGACTTTAATATGTTGATACCTTGACACTTTGACACCTTGATACCTTGACACAATGTATCAAAGTATCATAGTATCAAAGTTTTTATAATATGAATATTCTCATTCTTACCAATCGTTTAACCATCGGTGGAATTACACGCTATGTTTTAGATCTAAAATCTGGTTTAAAAAAGAGAGGACACCGGGTTTTCATTGCCTGTATCAAAGGAGATCTAGAGCTCCCCTTAAAGACCAAATCAATATTTAGCCCTCAGATTCTTAGTTCTTATTTTATATTAAAGAGATTCATCAAAAAAGAGGGGATTCAGATTATTCATGCCCAGGTGCGCACGACGCAATTCCTTGCTTTCCTTCTCTGCAAGACACTAAAAATTCCCTATGTTTGCACATTTCATGGATTTTATCGTCCGCATTTTTTCCGAAAGAAATTACCTTGTTTGGGAGACTTAACCATTGCTGTAAGTCAGGCAGTAGGCAGGCATCTGATCAATGATTTTAATTTAGACAAAGAGAACTTACGCGTGATTTATAATGGGATAGAGCCCCATCTTGGCAGCCGGCCGGATAAGGATTACAGTTATCTTAAAGGGAAGCCTTCATTGGGCATTATTGCCCGACTTGCCCAAGAGAAAGGGCACATCTACTTGTTTTCTGCCTTTAAGGCTTTGCTTGGCGATTATCCCTGCGCAAGGCTTTTGGTCGTCGGTAAAGGCAAAAAGGAATTAGAGCTTAAGGAGTGGGTTGAGAGGGAATCTTTAAGTGAGAAAATAATCTTTTTGGAAGAGATTGAACATCTCTTCTCTATTTTTAATATTTTAGATATTTCAATCTTACCCTCTCTTTTTGAAGGATTTGGATTTTCTCTGATTGAGGCAATGGCTTGCGGTGTGCCGGTTGTGGCAAGCGCGGTTGGCGGGATTGGTGAGATTATTAAAGATAAAGAGACCGGCTTATTAGTTGAGCCGGCAAATAGCGAAGCACTCTATAAAGCAATAAAACTGCTTTTAGAGGATAATAAATTGAGGTTGCAGATAATCGAGAATGCAGGGAGAGAGATTAAAGAGAGATTTTCTTTAGAGAGAGAGATTCGTGAGATTGAAAAGGTATATTATGCAGCAATTCAGAAATACGAAGACCTTTATTAAAAAAAGACTGGGCATATTCTGCTTAGTGATCGGGATTTTAACAGCAGGTTCTTTTGGTTTTTATTTCTTTTTTCAGGTAAATTATTACCCACCGATTTTAACATATCACCACATCAATGAGCAAGAGACGCCACTCTCTGTTTCTCTGGAGAATTTTATAAGACAGATGGATTTTATTAAAAGACACAATTATCAAGTAATTTCTTTTGAGGATTTATGTCTTTTGTTGAAAAAAAAAGAGAAGTTACCCCACAATTTAGTCGTTATTACGTTTGATGATGGAAATTTTGATAATCTCTTCGCGGCAAGAATTCTTAAAAAATATGATTTTCCTGCCACATTTTTTATTGTTATTAATTGGATTAACAAGAGAGGTTTTTTAACGCGCAAGGATTTGACGTGGATTGAAAAAAATAGCCGTATTAGTTTTGGCTCACATACACTTAAACATAGTTATCTGCCGTCGTTAAGCGGCGCACAATTATCCGAGGCGATTATCGGCTCAAAGAGAAAAGCAAAAGAGATTTTTGGGTTGGAATTGAATTCTTTGGCTTATCCTATCGGCGGATTTAACGAGGAAACTTTAAGAATAGTAAAGAGAGCAGGTTATCTTTGCGCCTGCACGACAAATCGTGGTTTTAGCCGGGAGTTGGATTTATACGCTTTAAAAAGAATAAGGGTAAACAACCGAGATTTAGGGTTTCGCCTTTGGGCGAAATTAAGCGGCTTTTATGATCTATTGCGCCGTTTAAAAAAACCTTATTAATTAGATGCAGAGAATTCTGATCGTGAATCTAAACTGGTTGGGGGATGCGCTATTTTCCACGCCATTCTTGCGCGCTATAAAAGAGAACCTGCCCTCTTCGTACTTGGCAGTTCTGGGTGTTCTGCGCATAAAGGAGATTTTAGAAACAAACCCATACCTTGATCAATTGATCCTCTTTGATGAACGCGGCAGAGACAAAGGTCTATTTTCCCGCATTAGGTTGATTAAGAGAATTAAAAAAAAGCAGTTCGATACCGTCTTTATACTTAAACCGTCGCTTTCCCGCACCTTAATGCTTAAGTTGACAGGGATAAAGGAGTTTATTGGCTTTGATAATTGCAAAAGCGGGTGGCTGCTTACAAAGAGAATACCAAAGCCTAAGAAGAGCATGCATTTGATCGATTATTTTTTGACAATTCCAGAGCATTCAGGACTTACTATAAAAAAGCGAGTATACGAGTTCTTTCCATCAGTAGAAGATGAGGGGTATGTTGAGAGTCTTTATTCTCAAAACAAGATTGACTTTCTCCTTCCTTCCATAATCATAAACCCCGGGGCAAACTGGATACCCAAAAGGTGGCCAAAGGAATTTTGGTCCGGCTTAATTGCTAAGATCAAAGAAAGTCTTAATGTAAATATAATCGTAACCGGCGCAGAGAAAGATAAGGCAATGGCCGCAGAAATAATTGAGAGGGGAAAGACTCCTGTTTTTAATCTAACGGGTGAGACCACGCTGCGGCAATTGGGCGCATTGATGAAAAGGGCTAGATTGGTTATCTCGGCTGACTCAGGGCCGATGCATATTGCTGCCAGCGTTGGCACAAAGGTTATTGCTCTCTTTGGACCAACAAGTCCGAGTATTACCGGACCGTATCCTTTAGAGCAGCATATCATTATCCAGAAAGATGTTGGTTGTCCCATTCCTTGTTATAATTCAGATTGCAGAGATTTTCGCTGTATGAAAGCAATCAGCGTAGAAGAAGTATTCAGGCAGGTAAAGCAGCTAATTCTATATGATTAAGAAAATTTTATTTATTACTCCGACAAATTTAGGCGATGTAATATTGACTCTGCCTGCTTTGGATGTGCTGCGTGCAAATTTTCCTCAAGCAAAGATTACAGTGATGACGGGCCTGCCGGCAAAGGAGATTTTTGAAGGCAATCCGTCCTTCGAGTTGATTATCTACAACAAATACAAAACAAAAAAACAAAAGACTGAATTATTCTTTGTGTTTTTGAAGAAACGCTTTGATGTGGTAATTGATTTGCGAAATACATTATATGGAGTACTTCTTCCTGCCAGGTATAAAACCTCGCCCTTTTTACGTACACCTCCAAAAATCACTCAGATGCATCAGCGCAATCTCTATAAAGTAGAGAAGGCTTTAAGGGGTATTGACCTTTCGATGGCTCCTTGCGAAAAATCTCTCTATATTAGCGCAAAAGATACAGATTACATCGAGCATCTTCTAAATAGGGAAGGGGTTTGTGATTCTGGCGCGGGGTTTATTGCTGTCGTTCCTTTTGCTAAGGGGCCAACGCGAAGATGGGCAAGAGAAAAGTTTATGCAGGTTTGTAAGGAGTTAAGCTGCCAATATAAAATAATTCTTATTGGAAGAGAAACAGATAGATGCATTACTCAATTTATCAAAGAGAATTGTTTAAGGAATGTTTTTGATTTTGCCGGATTGACAAATATTACTCAGCTTGCCTGTTTGTTAAAAAAGGCATCTTTAGTGATTTGTCTGGATACAGGTATTTTGCATCTGGCCAGTTATATGGAGACGAGGATTTTGGCTATTTTTGGTCCGAGCAAGGAGGAGAAATATGGACCATGGCGAGAGGGTTCTCTTGTAGTTTCTCGTCAGATTAGGTGTCGGCCATGCGCAAGGCCTCATTGTCGATTTAATAGTGTGCAGTGTATGCAGTTAATAAAGCCAGAGGATGTGATTAATCGGGCAAAGCAGATGTTGCAGATGTTAACCGGCCAATCGCAAGTCGCCAATCGCCAATCGCCAATTTTTGAGAGGATTCTTATTATTAGAACCGACCGTCTTGGCGACGTATTATTATCCACGCCTGTAATTAAAGCCTTCAGAGATAGCGAGTCAAATGCTTATATCGCAATGATGGTAAGAAAGGAAACCGCAGATATTGTTCTGGGCAATCCTTATCTGGACCAGGTTTTAATCTACGATAAATACGGAATTCATAAATCTTGGTGGGGGACACTTAAGTTTGCACTGATGCTAAGAAAAGAAAGATTTAACCTGGCCATTATTCTTCATCCTACTAATCGTGCGCATCTGGTTGCCTTTTTTGCGCAGATACCTCGCCGGATAGGCTATCATAGAAAACTCGGTTTTTTACTTACGGATAGAATAAAGCACACAAAAGAAGAAGGCAGAAAACATGAATTAGAATATAATTTAGACCTTGTAAGATACTTAAACATAGAGCCCAAGGATAAAAGCCTCTTGATGCCCATCAGGCCAGATTCAGAAAAACGGGTCCAGGCTCTATTTAAGCAATATAATTTAACTAGAGAGGATACCGAAGTCTCGGCATACCGAGGAGAAACTTCGAAGAAACGCTACATTCGGCATAAGATTGTAGTTATCAATCCAGCAGCAAGCTGTCCTTCAAAGATGTGGCCACGAGAGAGATTTGCCCATATTGCCGACAGGCTTATTGAAGATTATCATGTCAAAATTATTATTATTACCGGCCCGGGAGAGGAGGCAATCTCAAAAGAGGTTGCGAAAGAGATGAGATGTCCGGCTATAGATTTAGGCGGTAAAACCTCAGTGAGCGTGCTTGCCAGCTTACTTAAGCGTGCAAGCCTTTTGATTTCAACTGACTCTGGGCCGATGCATATTGCTGCCGCATTAGGCGTTTCCGTTCTTGCCATATTTGGCCGGGCACAACCAGGATTAAGTCCGCGGCGTTGGGGCCCAGTCGGGGAAAACACGCACATCCTTCATAAAGACGTAGGCTGCAAAAGCTGCCTTGCCCATAATTGCACGAAAGGCTTTGCTTGCCTCAAGGCAATCAGCGAAAATGAGGTATTTGATTGTGTTGACCAGTTAATGAAATCCTGATATAATAAAAAGTTAATTTAATAACTTAGAGAGGCGAAGTCTAATGAAGATATTAGTAACAGGTGCCTTTGGCTTTATTGGTTCAAATGTAGTACGGCTTTTGGAAGAGCGTAGTATAGATGTTATCCTTTTGGACAGTTTTTATTCAAGCAATTTTGAGAACCTCTCCCATTTTAAGGGAGATTTTATCCCTGGTGATATTAGGGAGCCGGATATCTTTAAGAAATTGCCGAAGGTTGAGGCAATTATTCATGAGGCAGCAGTTACTGATACGACCTTAGAAGATGATTCCTTAATGCTCGGCGTTAATTTTGCGGGCTTCAGAAATGTATTAACTTATTGCCAGAGGAGAAGAATAAAATTAGTCTATGCCTCTTCCGCAGGTGTATACGGTGATCTGGCGATGGCAGCAAGGGAGGAGCAGGCCCCTAAGCCTTTGAATGCCTACGCCTTTTCAAAGCATCTTTGTGACCGCGAGATTTTGAAGCTAGCCCAGAAAGGAAAAAGACTTCCTTTTGTCGGTTTAAGGTATTTTAATGTTTATGGACAGGGTGAGGCGCATAAAGCCAAGGCAGCGAGTATGATTTATCAGCTGTATTTGCAGATGAAGGAGGGAGGCAGCCCGCGTATATTTAAATATGGCGAGCAAAAAAGAGATTTTATTTATGTTAAGGATGTAGCCCAGATAACCGTAAAGGCATTAGAATTAAATCAGCCAACAATTTTAAATGTGGGCACAGGCAAAGCGCGAAGTTTTAACGAGATAATTAAGATACTCAATAAAAATCTAAATACAGATTTAAAACCAGATTATTTTGACAATCCCTATCAAGGCTTATATCAGGATGAAACCGAGGCAGATATAAATAATTTGAAAAAGACCCTCAAGATAGAAGCCCATTATTCTTTAGAAGAAGGGATAAAAGACTATATAGCGCAACTATCTGAGGGACGTGTATAATTCGAGATAGAATGGAAGTTTTTATGGACAGCGCATTAGAAATCCTTCGGCAGGTGTCTGCAAGGAATTACGAGGAGTGAATGACGGAACTGACCGTAAGGGAATTCCGTCAAATGAACGAGTTGTAAATCGTAGCAGACGGCGAAAGATTTCAGCGCTGGGAATAAAAATTTTCATTCTGTTAATAGTATAGAGATATGCACACTGTTCAACTATCTCATAGTCGGTGATGAGAAAATTAACTGATATAATTAATAGATTTTCCAAGGCAAGGGTTTTGGTTTTGGGAGACCTGATTCTGGATCAGTATATTTGGGGGGATGTCGAGAGGATTTCTCCAGAAGCACCTATTCCTGTGGTTTGGGCAAAGAGGCAGACTCATGTTCCTGGTGGCGCAGCTAATGTAGCAAGCAATATTCGCAGCCTTGGTGCAAAGGTCGGCATTTGCGGAGTTGTGGGCAATGACCATAATAGCCGTATCTTATTGCAAGAATTAAAAAAAGCAAAGATTAACACCGCCGGAGTATTTTCTGAGCAACGCTACACCACAGTTAAAACGCGTATCGTTGCCGGGCACCAGCAGGTAGTTCGCCTTGATTGGGAGCACACCCATCCATTAAATAATTTAGAGAACAAGAGGTTGTTTAATTTTATTAAGAAAAATCTAGATAAATTTGATGTTTTGATTGTTGAGGATTACGGGAAAGGGGTGATTAATCCTTCGCTCTTAAAGCAAATAATTAAGCTGGTAAAGGCAAGGCGTAAAATTATCACTGTTGACCCCAAAGAGGAGCATTTTCAATACTACGAGAAGGTAAGTGCAATTACCCCTAATCGTAAAGAAACAGAGTGCGCCCTGCGCTATCTCAAAATCAGAGACAGAACAAATTCGTTTAAGATAAATACAGACCGCTTATTGACAGACAAAGAACTAAACCAAGCAGGAAAGGCATTATTAAAACACTTGAAGCTCGATTGTCTCTTAATCACCATGGGCGAGAAAGGAATGCAGCTTTTTGAAGCAGATAAGATTACACGTATACCAACAGTTGCGGTTGAGGTTTTTGACGTTTCAGGAGCAGGGGATACGGTGATTGCTACCTTTAGCCTGGCTTTGGCCAGTGGAGCATCGAGATTAGAAGCAGCGCATCTGGCTAATTTTGCTGCTGGAATAGTGGTGGGTAAAATTGGCACAGCCACTGCCTCCAAAGAAGAGCTATTGGATAGAATAGGAAGTGTGTGAATGGATGCGATTGGTATAATACCCGCAAGATATGACTCACATCGCTTTCCGGGCAAGGTATTAGCAGAAATTGCCGGCAAACCGATGGTCATTTATGTCTGGGAGCAGGTAAAGAGGGCTCTGCTTTTAGATGATGTTATTATTGCCTGCGACAACAAAGATGTTTTTGCTATTGTCCAGGATTTTGGTGCAAAGGCAATAATGACAGCAAAGGAACACCTTTCCGGTACAGACAGGATTGCCGAGGTTATTGCTCCAATTGACGTGAAGGTAATCGTAAATATCCAGGCGGACGAGCCATTAATAAAGCCTTTGATGATTGATAGCCTCGTTGAAACATTATTAAGAGATGAGTCTGTTTATATGGCAACATTGATGAGGAAGATAAAAGACCCAAAAGATATTAGCGACCCTAATGTTGTTAAGGTTGTCATTGATAAAAACAACTTCGCGCTTTATTTTTCACGTGCACCCATTCCATATTTTGCTTCAGAGGTCAGCATCGAAGATATCTGTTATAAACATATTGGCCTTTATGCTTATACAAAGGACTTCCTTTTTACTTATAAAAACATTCCTCAATCGGGCCTGGAGAGCATTGAGAAACTTGAGCAGCTGCGTGTTTTAGAGGACGGACTGAAGATAAAATTGATTGAGACAGAGTTTGATACTATTGGCGTGGATACGTCTGAGGATTTAGAACGGGTGCGCCAGATTCTGGCAGATGGCAATGCACGAGATACGGCTGGGTAAAATAGAAATAGGTAATGGAAAACCCCTCATTTTGATTGCTGGCCCTTGTGTCATTGAGTCAGAGGAATTCTGTTTGTCTGTGGCAAGGGAATTAAAACTTATATGTTCACAGCTTTCGATTCCTCTTATCTTTAAGTCAAGTTACGATAAGGCAAATCGCACCTCAGTTGATTCCTTTCGTGGACCAGGACTAAAGTCAGGATTAAAAATCCTAAAAAGGGTAAGGGATGAGCTGGGGCTGCCTTTACTTTCTGATGTGCATTCTCAGCAAGAGATAGAGGAAGCAGCTTCTATTTTGGATGTTATTCAAATCCCGGCATTTTTGTGTCGCCAGACCGACATCGTTGTTACGGCTGCCAAGACAGGCAAGATGATTAATATAAAAAAAGGTCAGTTCCTGGCGCCGCAGGATGTTTTACCAATAATCAAAAAGATAGAATCAACAGGAAATAAAAATATTTTAATTACTGAACGGGGTGTGTCTTTCGGTTACAATAATCTAATATCTGATTTACGCGCCTTAGGAATAATGCGTGATTTTGATTATCCTGTTATTTATGATGCTACACACAGTGTGCAGTTACCTTCAGGAGAGGGGACCACTTCAGGGGGAGAGCGCCGGTTTGTTCCGGGATTGTCTCGGGCAGCGGTTGCCTTTGGCTGTGATGGATTATTTATTGAGGTCCATCCCGATCCGGATCAGGCACTCTGCGATGGCCCGAATATGATTAATCTGAAGCAATTGCGGCAATTGCTTGAGCAGATTAAAAAGATAGAGAAGACATTGAGATGAATCCAATAAAGCGTGCGCAAGAAGTTTTGGATATTGAGGCAAAGGCAGTTCTAGAGTTAAAGAGACGTATCAGTAAGGATTTTTCCCGGGTTTTGGATTTATTGTTGCAAACAAAGGGTCGCGTTGTGGTCTGCGGGATGGGTAAGACCGGTATTATTGCGCAGAAGTTTTCCGCAACACTGGCTTCTACTGGCACACCAAGCCTCTTTTTACATTTAGCTGAAGCAGCACACGGTGATTTAGGCAGGGTTAGAAGCGATGATCTAGTCGTCATACTTTCTAATAGTGGTCAGACCCTGGAGATAAAACAACTCCTGCCTTTATTAAAGAAGATTGGCACAAAGATTATTGCCTTGACAGGAAATCCGAAGTCAGTGTTGGCGCTGCATAGCAATATAGTTTTAGATGTTTCCGTAAAGAAAGAGGCCTGTCCCTTGGGTTTGGCGCCGACGGCATCAACAACAGCAACCTTGGCGATGACAGATGCGTTGGCAGTTTGTCTTTTAGAATTAAAAAGATTCAAGGAAAAGGACTTTGCCTTTTATCATCCCGGAGGAATCCTGGGTAAACGACTGCTTCTGAAGGTTGAAGATATCATGCGAGAGGGCAAAGCCAACCCGATTGCCAAAGAGAATGAGACTGTATCAGAGGTTCTTCTAAAGATTACACAGGCGCGTGCCGGATGTGCAACGATAGTGGATGAAAATGGAAGGTTAAAAGGCATATTTACCGATGGAGACCTGCGCCGGCATATAGAAACAGATAAGGATTTAGTCCAACGCAAGATCTGTCAGGTAATGACGAGGAATCCTGTGACAATCACTAAAGACAGACTTGCGGCAGAGGCAATGCGTATTTTGGAAGAGAAAAAGATTGATGAGATGCCTGTAATAGATAAACATAAAAGGCCGGTTGGTCTTCTTGATGTGCAGGATTTGCTGAAGGCAGGGGTAGTAGTATGAATACGAGAGAAGACCTGATTGAAAAAGCCAAAAAAATAAAATTATTACTACTGGATGTTGATGGTGTTTTGACTGATGGCCGGATTGTTTACGATAGCAGAGGCAGGGATTTGAAGTTCTTTGATGTCCAAGATGGTTTAGGAGTTTATTTGCTTAAGCGCTGCGGGATTCCCACTATTCTTATTACGGCCAAAGGTTCACGGGCAATAAAGCCGCGTGCAGAGGATATGCAGGTTGAGCAGGTTTTTACTGATGTTTCTTCTAAAAGTGAGGTGTTAGAAAAAATTCTTAAGAGATACAAGATTACAAATTCAGAGGCTTGTTTTGTTGGTGATGATTTGGTTGATTTAGGTATTATGCACAAGGTAGGTTTTGCCGTTGCTGTAGCCAATGCTTGTGCACAAGTAAAAGAATGCTCTGATTACATTACGCATAAACCAGGAGGCAGGGGTGCCGTAAGAGAAGTAATAGAGTTGATTCTTGAATCACAAGAAAGATGGCAAGAAATGCTGGCTTTATATTCACGTTAGTTTTTTTTCTTTTTAGTATTGCTTCTTTTGCAACAACAGAGGAGCCAGAGAGGACTCTATCTGATTTTAATCTGAAAGGCTTTGGCAAAACAGGGAAGCTCGACTGGGAGCTGAGCGGCAAAAGCGCTGATATTTATTCTGAACAAATAAAACTTAAACAGATTGTAGGAAAAAGCTACGATAGTGAAGAAATTACCCTGGTTGCTGATGAGGGAGAGTTTCATAAAAAAGAAAATAAAGTGCACTTAGAGAAGAATGTGGAAATTTTAACAGAATCAGGGACAAAGCTTACTACTGATTATTTGGATTGGGACAAAGATAAACAGTTAGTCACGACTGAAGCTCTGGTGAATATCGAGAAAGATAATATGAGAACAGAAGCACTGGGCGCAGCGGCCCACACAGACCTTAAAGATATAGATTTAAAAAGAGACGTTACTGTGGAAATTACGCCAGAGGAGAAGAATAAAATTGTAATTACCTGCGACGGACCACTAAATATCAGTTATACCGACAACATCGCCATATTTAATAATAATGTTTTTGTTGACGAGGGAGAAAATCAGATTTATAGCGATAAGATGACTGTATATTTTGAGCAAGTTACGGCTGATTCAGGTAATATCGAGAAGATTGTTGCTGTTGGCAATGTTAAGGTTGTGCGTGGTGAGAATATAAGTTATTCGCAGGAGGCAACTTATAATGCAAAGGAGCGCACGATTACTCTGAAGGGCAAACCAAAGTTGGTAATCTATTCAGACGAAGCCGGCCTTGACAAGGCTCATTGAAGATGCATTTACTGGAAACAAAAAATATAACAAAGCGTTATGGTGAAAGGGAGATAATAAAAGGTCTGAACCTGGTGGTCAAACGCGGTGAAATCGTCGGTCTTTTAGGTCCTAATGGTGCAGGCAAGACCACTACCTTTTATATAATCGCCGGTATTATTAGACCAAATTCTGGTTCAATTTTCTTTGACAATCAAGATATTAGCCGATTTCCTATTCATAAACGCGCCAATTTTGGTATTGCTTACTTAGCACAGGAACCCTCAGTTTTTAGAAAACTTACAGTGAAGGAAAATATTATGGCAATTTTAGAAACACTTCCCTTAAGTCGTGCACAAAGAAAAGAAAGATTGAAGTTTCTCTTAGAAGAATTGAATATTGCCCATTTGGCAAAAAATAAAGCTTATACTCTTTCCGGAGGAGAAAGAAGGCGTTTGGAGATTACGCGTGCCTTGGTGACTAATCCATCTTTTCTTCTTCTGGATGAGCCATTTTCGGGAATTGATCCTATTGTCGTAAACGAAGCGCAGGAGATAATTAAGGAATTGCGCAATAAAGGATTAGGAATATTACTTACTGACCATAATGTCCGTGAGACACTCTCGATTACTGATCGGGCTTATCTGATTGCCGAAGGCAGGATTCTTATTTCGGGTACAGCCGCAGATTTGATTAGTAATGAGAAGGCAAGGCAGATTTATCTGGGAGAGAAATTCAGGATGTAATGAAGACGCAAGTTAAAAAGATAGATGAGCATAAAAGAGAATTACTCGTTGAGATAGAGGGTAATATTATTCAAGAGAAGTTCAACTCTGCATATGAGAAGATCGGCAGGAGCGCAAGGGTCCCTGGTTTCCGGCAGGGCCTTGCCCCAGCCCATATTCTGGAAAGGCATTATTTCAAAGAAGTAAAAGATGAGGTTCTAAAGCAACTTATCCCCGAGTTTTATCAACAAGCCCTAAGCCACGAGGGCTTAGAGGCAGTAAGTCAGCCGCGGATTTCTGATGTGAACCTGACAAAATCCAGATTGAGTTTCAAGGTTGATTTTGAAGTAAGACCAAAAATAGAATTAAGAAATTACAAAGGACTTAAAGTAGAATATAAAAAGATAGAGATTCTTGAGGAGGAGGTAAAGAATTACCTGGATAAGTTAAAGGCGCAATCAGCCCTGCAGGATGAAAATTGGGTGCGCAGCTTCGGTTATCCTAATCAAGAAGAATTAGAAAAGGCAATCAGGGCGCAGGTTTATTTGGAGAAGAACAACGCCAGGCGTGTAGGACTCGAAAACAGCATTATAGAACAGTTGCTTAAACAGATAAATTTCAAAGTACCGCCTGCGTTATTAAATCAGAGTCTGGATATTTTAGTCGAGCGTGCCAAGTTAGAATTGGTATCCATGCACGGCAAGACAAAAGAATTTATTGATGGGCAAGAGAGTATATTAAGACAGAATTTAGAACCCCAGGCCGAGAAAGAGGCAAAGATTTATTTGATAATGGAGGAGATTGCCCGCCGTCAGAATATAGAACAAAATGAGCAGAGGAGAGAAATGGTAACCAGGTTTTTATTAAAAGAGGCACAGTGGAGGACAGATTAAGAAAGGGTTAGAAAGGAGAGCTTTTATGAGGATTATGGATTTTTTAAGTAAAGAAGCAATAGTTTGTAGTTTAAAATCAGTAAAAAAAGAAGATGCTTTACGCGAACTCTTAGATACACTGATTGAAGCGGGGGAGGTTGAGAAACGCCATAGAAACAAGTTACTTGAGGCATTATTGGCACGTGAGGTCCTGGGTTCAACAGCAATTGGTCAAGGCGTAGGTATTCCTCATGCAAAGAGCGATAGTGTTAAAAAACTTGTTGCTGCCTTCGGGCTTTCCTCCAAGGGGGTCAATTTTGACTCTCTTGATGGAGAGCCAGTATATATTTTCTTTCTTTTACTTGCACCCGGAGACTGCGCTGGTCCCCATCTTAAAGCTCTGGCAAGAATCTCCCGTCTTTTAAAAGATAAATATTTTCGTGATAGTCTTCGCCAGTGCAAAGATAATAAATCTGTAGTTAAGGTAATTATCCAGGAGGACGAGAGGAAGATTTAGCTATTATGGGGAGGAATTAATGATCAAGAATAGCGCCTGGCAGAGGATGAGGGAAGGATTGAAATGGCTTTATCCCGGCATTGGCATAAAGCGCTGGGGTTTGCTTTTGGTTTTTGGCATAGTCATTGTTATCCTTGGCGCATTAGATTTAAATAAAACACAACCTCTCTTTCTTAAGATATTGGATTTACTCCTGATCATTCTCGGGATATTGCTTTTGCTAATTGGTATCGTTCGCCTTATACATGCTTTTTTCATCTTCTTTTATCCTGAAGCCTTAGAGAAAAAGGGATTTGCTGATAATATATATCGCCGCCGGCGTCTTGAGCGGGGGCCAAATGTCGTGGCTATCGGAGGAGGAACAGGCTTGTCCGTACTGCTGAAAGGTCTTCGTGAATACACCTTTAATATCAGCGCCATTGTTACTGTTGCTGACGATGGGGGTTCTTCCGGAAGGTTGCGCCAGCAATTTGATATCTTGCCGCCGGGTGATATACGTAACTGTCTGGTTGCCTTGGCTGATGCCCCTGCTTTAATGAGCCAGCTTTTTCAGTTTCGCTTTGATAAATTCTCCGAGTTTTCCGGACACAGCTTTGGAAATCTATTTATTACGGTGATGACCAAGATTACCGGTGATTTTGACAAAGCCGTTAAAGAATCAAGTAAGGTTTTGGCAATACGCGGACAGGTTATTCCCTCTACCTTAAATAAAGTAATGTTATCTGCCGGTTATAAGGATGGCTCAATTGTTAAGGGAGAAACAAATATACCGAAGGCAGGTAAACCTATTGCGAGCGTTTGGCTTGACCCCAAGAATTCGAAGGCAAATCAGGAGGCATTATTAGCAATCAAGCAGGCAGAGATGATTATTTTGGGTCCGGGCAGCCTCTATACAAGTATTATTCCCAATTTACTCGTTAAAGATATTACTGAGGCAATTGTTGCATCAAGTGCACCGCGAGTCTATATTTGTAATGTTATGACTCAACTCGGTGAAACCGATAACTTCAGTGCTTCGGATCATCTGAAGGCACTTATTGAGCATACAAATCCGAATATTGTTGATTACTGTCTTTTTAATACAGGTGATATCCCTCAGGAGATAAAAGAACGTTACGCAAAAGAAGGCTCTTTACTTGTGCCTACTGATACATCTAAATTCAATAGTTTAGGTTATCATTACATTGGAGAAGATGTTGTTGGCGTCTTTGATGGCTGTGTTCGTCACGACCCTTCAAAGCTTGCGCACACGCTTATTGGATTGCTTGAGGAGATTTAATGGAGAAATTGAATTTACTTTTAGCTGTCCATTGTCATCAACCGCAGGGCAATTTCAAACATATTTTTCGTCAGGCCTATCAGGAGGCATATCTACCATTTATTGAAGTCTTAGAGAGACACCCTTCGATAAAGATTGGCTTGCATTATTCAGGTGCTCTGCTTAATTGGCTAAAGATAAATTCCCCGGAATTCTTAAAAAAAATAAAACGAATGGTAAGGAATAATCAGATTGAGATTCTGGCTGGTGCCTATTACGAACCCATCCTTAGCTTAATTCCTGAGGATGATGCCATCGGCCAAATCCGGATGCTTAAAGAAGAAATTGCCGATATATTTTCTTACGAAGCAAAAGGTGCATGGCTCGCCGAGAGG
Source organism: Candidatus Omnitrophota bacterium (assembly GCA_016783355.1). Classification (GTDB taxonomy): domain Bacteria; phylum Omnitrophota; class Gorgyraeia; order Gygaellales; family JAHJCI01; genus BS750-G32. Next base: position 22,592 of record JADHWR010000002.1, read on the forward strand.
GTTTGGGAGCCCCAAATGGCCAAGTGCTTAAATCTTGCTGGTATTGATTGGACCATTGTTGATGATTCGCATTTTCGCTCTTGCGGTCTTAATAATCCAGAGTTACCTTCTGGCTATTATCTTACGGAGGAAGAGGGCCATATCTTAAAGATTTTTGCTGCCTCTGAAAGACTGCGTTATCTGGTGCCCTTTAGGTTGCCCGGGGAATCTATAGGTTACCTTAAAAATTTATATGAAGAGCATAAGATAAGGTGTGTCTCTTTTGCTGATGATGGTGAAAAATTCGGTCTGTGGCCCGGAACATTTAAATGGGTATACAAAGAGTCTTGGCTCGATAATTTTTTCCAGACCATTGAAGAAAATAGCGACTGGATCGAGACCTTGAGCTTTGAAGATTTTTTAAATAAAAATCTACCTGCACAAAGGGTTTATTTAAATTGTGCCAGTTACCGGGAGATGATGGAGTGGTCCGGTGGTTTTTTTCGCAACTTCCTAGCAAGATATAGCGAAGCCAATTGGTTGCATAAGCGAATGCTCTATGTCAGCCAGAAGTTAAGTAAGCTCAAAGCTCAAAGCGCAAAGCGCAAAGCTCAAAAACACAAAAACTTACAACTTATGACTTATGACTTACGACTAAATGATGCTCAGCGTCATTTATATATGGCGCAGACAAATGACGTCTATTGGCATGGTGTTTTTGGTGGTTTGTATCTTAATTATTTAAGGGGGACTGCCTATTCTAATCTTATTGAGGCAGAGAAGCTTATAAGAGGAAAAAGGACGCCTTCCTTTGAAGAGCTGGATTTAGACTGCGATCGGAAATTAGAGGTGATTTTAAACGGGAAAAGCCTTTCCTGTTTTGTTAATGTAGAGGAGGGAGGTGCTTTAAGGGAGCTGGATTATAAGCCAAAATCGCTAAATCTTATTAATACCTTAATGCGCAGACCAGAAAGCTATCATGCAAGGATAAAAGCAAGGGAAACCCAGCCTGTGACGCAGGAAGATGCAATTCAGAGTATCCACGAAATAGAAAGGGAAAGACCTCCCGGTTTGGAGAATTTTCTTTTTTATGATTCGTATCCGCGTTATTGTGCCTTGGATCATTTTTTTAATGAGGGGGTTGGTCTTGCGGATTTTTTAAATTCGCAATATCATGAATTAGGGGATTTCATTCAGGGCAGATATAAGTATTCGATAAGAAAAGGCAAAGAGAGACTAACTTTAACAATGGTGCGACAGGGAAAAGCAGGTAGTTGTGATTTAGAATTAAAAAAGGCGATTACACTAACAAAAAAAGAGGAAGACTCTCTCTTTTTTGATTATTCCATCAGGAATAGAGCAAGCACAAGTACGCCACTGTGTATGGGGATAGAGTTTAACCTTTCCGTATATGATAATGCTTTAAGCAGCAAAAAAGGCATCCTGAAGAACATTAAAAACTTAAGCTTGCTTGATCAATGGACAGGGTTGATTTTAGAATTTTATTTTAGTGACTCTTTTGATGCGTGGCATTTTCCCATAGAGACGGTTTCTGATTCAGAAACTGGTCGTCTGAAGAGGACTTATCAACAGTTGTGTTTGTTGTTTGTAATGAAGCTTAAGCCAGAGAAGGACTTTACGATAAAGCGAACAATAAGGATGAAGATTAAGGCTGATGAAAATTAAGAAAAAAATCATCGTTAAAAACAAACAAGGCTTGCATGCACGGCCGGCTGCCTTATTTGTTCAATTAGCCAATAAATTTAACTCTCAACTTACTGTTTCTAAAAATGGCAGGAGCGTCAACGGTAAATCAATTATGGGCATCCTTTTGTTAGGAGCAGAGAAGGGAAGTCATATTTCTGTTGAGGCACACGGAGATGATGCCAAAGACTTAATTTCTGCTTTAGAGGAATTAGTAGGGGGGCAGGAGTAATGCAGGAGCTTAAGGGAATCGCCGCCGCCGCCGGTATTGCTATTGGCCGGGCATTAAAATTAAAATATGAAGATTGGATAATCCTTAAGCAAGAGGTTAAAGACGCAGAGATTCCTTTTCAGATTCAGCGTTTTGAGGATGCGCTTATTCAAACGCGTAAAGAGATATTGGATTTACAGAAAAAGATTACCCAGGATTTGGGTGATGATTCTGCGCAGATTTTTGAGGCACACCTTTTGGTTTTAGAAGACCGCATGATTATTGAAGAGGTAATCACCCGTTTAGAAAAGGAAAAACTCTGTGTCTCTTATCTTTTCTCGGAGGTTTTAAAAAAATATATTGATGTCTTTTCGAAAATCGACGACGATTATATTAGAGAGCGTATCGCAGATATTCGTGATGTGGGCAAGCGATTATTGCGCCATCTTTTAGGTAAGGAGAAGAGAATACTTTTTAAGGACATAAAAGAACCGGTGGTTGTGGTTGCTCATGACATTTCCCCTTCGGAGACAGCAGCAATGTACAAAGAAAAGGTCTTGGCCTTTGTTACTGATACAGGAGGTAAAACCTCTCATACGGCAATTATGGCAAAGTCCTTAGAGATTCCTGCGGTTGTCGGTTTGGGGCAGGCAAGCATAAAGATTAATAACGACGATTTATTAATTGTTGATGGGCTAAAAGGCTTTGTGATTATCGATCCAAAAAAGGATGTTTTAGATGTTTATCAGAAACAAAGAAAAGAATTTAATATTGTTTCGCAAAAATACCTCAATGTTAAAGATTTACCTTCTCGGACCCTGGATAATTTCAAGGTTAAAATTATGGCTAATATTGAGATGCCGCAGGAGATACCTGCTGTAAAATTACATGGTGCAGAAGGCATTGGTCTTTATCGCACAGAGTATTTTTACATGAATCGCGAAGACCTGCCTACAGAAGAAGAGCACTACCAGGCTTATAAATTTGTTGCAGAGCAGATGCGGCCATATTCAGTAGTTATCCGAACACTGGATTTAGGCGGTGATAAGTTCCTTTCACAACTGAATATCCCGGAAGATATGTCACGCTTTTTGGGTTGGCGAGCAATCAGGTTTTGTTTAGCGCGACCCGATATCTTCAAGGTTCAACTGCGTGCAATCTTACGTGCATCTGTGCACGGAGACCTAAGGATAATGTATCCGATGATTTCCGGAATAGAGGAGCTAAGGCAGGCAAATGCAATATTAGATGAGTGCAAAGAAGAGCTGCGCTCTTCGGGTAGCAGTTTTAATCATAACCTTAAGGTGGGCGCAATGATTGAGATTCCCTCTGCTGCGATGACTGCAGACATTTTAGCAGAAGAGGTAGATTTCTTTAGCATCGGAACAAATGACCTAATTCAGTATACCTTAGCTGTTGACCGTGCAAATGAAAAGGTTGCTTATCTCTATGAGCCAGCCCATCCAGCAGTATTGAGAATGGTAAGAAATATTATTGAAGCAGGACACAAGAGGGGTATCCTGGTTGGTATGTGTGGAGAGATGGCCTCTGACCCGGCGATGGTTTTGGTCATTTTGGGTTTAGGCCTCGATCATTTTAGCATGCCTTCTCTGGTCGCGCCGCAGATAAAATATATCGTGCGCAATGTAAAAATGGAGGAGGCGCGTTTGATTGCAGAGCACGCTCTAAATTTATCTACTGCCAAAGAGGTGGAAAGCTTTAGCGAGGGGAGACTAAAGGAGATTCTAAAATGATTATTGATTTAGAGAGGTTTTGCGGGTTAGATGTAAAGTTAGAGACAGATGTGCCAAAGCTTGTCTTTGGCAAGGGTATTAGCTGGAGTAATCCCGCAGTAAGAACGATTGAGCAGATGGAAGAGGTGTTATTAAGTAAAGAAATTTACACGCCCCCGGAATTATATTATATGTATCGAGATATCCATAGATTGGATGACTACTCTTTATTAAAAGAGCAGCACCTTCGTTATGACCTGACAGTAATTAAGCCTGATTCTTTAGGAAAGGAATTTATGAAGACCGCAGGTCACTATCATCCGGATAACTTTCCTGAGTTATATGAGGTAGTAAGCGGTCATGCATTTTGTTTATTGCAAAGACCGAATTCTTCTGATTACCGGATTATCGAGGAGGTCATCCTTGTTGAGGCAGTAGAGGCAGAAAAGATCGTCATTCCTCCTGGATTCGGGCATATCCTAATTAACCCCGGCCCGGATAATTTAGTTACCGCTAATTGGGTAAGCAGTGAATTTAGTTCGCAATACCAACTGTATAAAAAGGCACAAGGTGCAGTATATTTCTTTCTGGCCAGTGATAAATTAGAACTGGTAAAAAACTCTCATTTTAGACAGATACCACCGGTAAGATTTGTCAAGCCACAGACTGAGATTCCGAAATTTGGACTAATTAAAGGCAAGCCCATATATTCCTTGATTAAGGAGGAGGCAGGTGCGCTTTCTTTTCTTAATCATCCCCTTGATTATGATTATGGGGATGTATTTGTGGACAAAATATGAAGGCACTTATTTTAGCGGCAGGTTATGGAACAAGACTTTATCCGTATACGCAAAATAGAGCAAAGTCTCTACTTAAGATAGGCAAAAGACCGATCATCGATTATTTAATTGAAAAGATAGAGAAGATCTACCAAATTCAGAAGATTATCGTCGTCACAAATGACCGTTTTTTTTCTCAGTTCAAAAGATGGAAGGTCTGCTCAAAAACGAAGAAACAACTACGCATTATTAATGATTTAACGAGAAGCCCCCAAGATCGGCTCGGTGCAATTGGAGATATTGAGTTTACTTTAGTAAAAGAAGGAAGCGACAATGATCTTTTAGTTTTAGGGGGAGACAACATTTTTGAAGGCAATTTAGCGAGTTTCTTGAGTTTTGCCCGCAAGAAGAAGCCCTCTGTTTCAATCGGCGTATTTGATATTAAAAACAGAAATCAAGCAAAGGAATTTGGGGTAGTGAGATTGAATCGAAATATGCGCATCATCGAGCTTTGGGAAAAACCGAAAAATCCAAAGTCAACTTATGTAGCAATGTGTTTGTATTACTTTCCCAAAGGGAAGCTTCCTTTAATCACGCAGTACTTAAGCACCTCAGGAGTTCATCGTGATACACTGGGAAGTTATATTCGTTGGCTATTGAGAAAATCTAAGGTTTATGGATTCGAGTTTAAAGGATTCTGGCACGACATAGGTCATCACTATACCTATACAAAGGCGAAGGAGATGTTCAAATGAAGCGTTTTTATACATCTGAGTCGGTAGGAATGGGTCATCCGGATAAACTTTGCGATCAAATATCCGATGCAGTCTTAGATGACGTCATCAGGCAGGACCCGAATAGCCGGGTAGCTTGCGAGACTTATATTACGATGGGTTTGGTAATTGTGGGTGGAGAGATAACCACGCGTAGTTTTACCGATGTGCATAATATTGTGCGCAATTTAATCAAGGAGGTCGGTTATACTCATCCTAAATATGGCTTTGATTATGAGACCTGTGCAATCGTTAATGCCGTACATAGTCAATCGCCGGATATTGCTCAGGGAGTAAATAGGGGTGGCGCAGGTGATCAGGGATGTTTAAAGAAGGGAACGTTGGTAAAAACAGATAAAGGATTTTTACCCATTGAGGAGATTAAGAAGGGAGATTTGGTAGTTACTCCCTATGGTTTGAGAAAAGTATTAGAAGCAAGAAAAACAGGTGTAAAAAATATAGTTGAGCTTATTTTTTCTAATGGGATGCGCTTAGAGTGTACACCTGAACATAGAGTTTTTTGCTACAGCAAGGATGGAAAAACTTATTGGCAAGAAGCGTCTAAATTAACTTCAAAGGATTTTGTATGTATTTTGAAATCGAGTGAAATTAGCTCCTCGAAATATATAACTTCCAGAGTAGAAAAGAAAGAGTTTTTTACTAAATATAATCATAAGATATATGGACAAGAAGAAGTAATCCTCGATGATGAAATCGCCTATATTGCAGGGTTGCTTATAGGCGATGGTGCCTGTAATAATAAAATGTTAATGGAAATTTCTTTTGGAAGGGATAGAGGATATGCCTTGAAGGTTAAGAAAATGTTAGATAGGAAATTTTCTAATCAATGGAGATTAATACAGGCAAAAGATGGGACATTTAATTTAAAGATAGATTCAGTTTTAGTTAGAAGACATTTTGAAAATTTTGGAGTAGGATATAATAAAGCTCCGGAAAAAGTAACTCCACAAGCTATTTTTATTTCTCCTAAGAATGTAATAAAAGCCTATCTAAGAGGGCTGTTTGATAGTGACGGAACCGTTGTCCCTAATACAGGGAGGAAGAAGGAGAATATTAGGGTTAGGTTAGGTTCCACTTCATATAAATTATTAGAAGAAACCCAACTTTTACTGAATGATTTTAGAATAAAAAGCTCGATTCTTTTCAATGCTCCTAAAGGAATACCTGTAGGTAAAGACAAAAGATACAAATCTAAGCATGATAGTTTTGCATTGAGTTTAGCAGGATTTGAGAGCTATCAGAATTTTGGTAAACAGATTGGTTTTTCTCATCCTCAAAAAGCAAAAAGGTTACGCAGGTATTTAGAAGCTATCCAAACTAAGCCTAAAAATTCACCAAGTATATATCTTCTGCCCCATCCTTACAAAGAAGAGATGATAGGAGAAGAGCTAATAAGTAAGAATTTACCATTTGGGATTACTACTGTAAAGACAAAAGTTAAAAAGAGCAAAGCAGAGGTTTATGATTTAGAAATATCTAAGAGGAATGTATTTTCTGCAAATGGAGTGTTTGTCCATAACTCAATGATTGGTTACGCCTGTTCTGAGAGTCCGGAATTTATGCCTTTACCTATTATGCTTTCCCATAAACTGGTAATGCAGATGGCAAAGGTGAGAAAGGAAGGTATTTTAAGCTATTTGGGCCCTGATGGCAAATCACAGGTTACCGTGGAATATCATAACGGAAAGCCTGTTTGCGTTGATACTGTAGTTCTTGCCTGTCAGCATACTGATGAGATTCTTAATAGAAGCGGAGATGCTATTACCCAAAGGGCAAGAAATGAAATTATAGAAGCAATTGCCAAGCCTGTCTTAAAAGGATGGATTGATAAGGATACCAAATATTTCGTTAATCAAACGGGCAAATTCGTAATTGGCGGACCACAGTCAGATACAGGTATGACTGGTAGAAAGATTATCGTGGATACTTATGGTGGATGTGTGCCTCATGGGGGTGGCTGCTTTTCAGGCAAAGATCCGACAAAGGTTGACCGCTCTGCTGCTTATATGGCAAGATATGCTGCCAAGAATATTGTTGCTGCGGGTTTGGCAAAAAGATGCTTGATTCAATTAGCCTATGTAATCGGAAAGGCGCAGCCCCTCTCGATAATGGTTGATACATCTGGCACCTCAAGTATTTCCGAGGAGAAAATTGTCAATTTAATCAGAAAGAAATTTGACCTTACGCCAAAGGGAATTATTAAAACCCTGGATTTGCTAAAGCCGATATACAGAAAAACTGCTTGTTTTGGTCATTTTGGGAGACCAGAATTTAGCTGGGAGAAGTTAGATAAGGTAAAGGAATTGCAGAATGGACTTCGGGGGTAGATAAAGGAGGACAATGACTTACGATATCAAAGACATAAAATTAGCCGATAAAGGTAGATTGAGAATAGAATGGGCGGCGGATAATATGCCGGTAATGGCTGAGATTGGCCAGCGTTTTCAAAAAGAAAAACCCCTCAAAGGAATAAAGCTTGCTTGTTGTTTACATGTCACAACAGAGACTGCTGTTTTGATGTATGTTTTAAAAGCAGGAGGAGCAAGCTTAGTTTTGTGCGCCTCCAATCCTTTATCCACACAGGATGATGTTGCGGCAAGTTTAGTTAAACACCTGAAAATTCCTGTGTTTGCGATTAAAGGCGAGAAAGATAGCACTTATTATCAGCATCTAAAATCTGTTTTAGCAATTAAACCTGATATTACTATGGATGATGGCGCAGATTTAGTATCAGCAGTACACCGAAGCCCGAAGCCCGAAGCCCGAAGCCCGATTATGGGCGGCACAGAAGAAACAACAACCGGCGTAATTAGATTGCGTGCCCTGGAAAAGGAAGGCAAATTAAGATATCCCCTTATTGCCGTTAATGATGCAGACACAAAGCATCTTTTTGACAATCGTTATGGCACAGGTCAGTCAACAATTGATGGGATTCTCAGGGCAACCAATAAGCTGCTTGCGGGCAGCATATTTGTCGTTTGCGGATATGGTTTTTGCGGCCGCGGGGTTGCCCGGCGCGCGCAGGGGATGGGCGCAAATGTTATTATCTGTGAAACAAATCCTTTATCTGCCCTGGAGGCAGCAATGGATGGTTTAAGGGTTTTGCCTTTAAGTGAGGCAGCTAAGATTGGAGACATATTTGTTACTGTTACGGGTGATATTAGTGTTTTACGAAAGGAGCATTTCCTGAAAATGAAGGATGGGGCGATTTTAGCTAATGCCGGGCATTTTAATGTGGAGATAGATGTTGATTCTTTAAAGAGATTAAGTAAAAGACAAAGGACGATCAGAGAATATGTTGAGCAGTATACCTTGAGAGACGGAAAAAGAATTTATCTATTGGGTGAGGGCCGTTTAATTAATTTAGCTGCTGCTGAGGGTCATCCTGCTCAGGTTATGGATATGAGTTTTGCCAATCAGGCACTCTGCGCCGAATATATTAAAAACAATTATCAAAGATTAGAAAATAAAGTATATAATGTTCCACGTAAGATTGATAATCTGATTGCCAGGCTAAAATTAGAATCCTTGGGGATAAAGATAGATTCTCTGACAAAGAAGCAAATTAGTTATTTAGAAAGTTGGCAGTCAGGTACTTAAAAACCTGTCCCACCTCCGAGGTGGGACAAAGGGTGAGACAGAAGATAAAATGGGAATTAAGCGAATTGGCGTGTTAACTAGTGGCGGCGATGCACCGGGGATGAATGCGGCGATAAGGTCTGTTGTGCGCTATGCTATCTATAATAAACTGGAGGTCATTGGTATCTTTCGTGGCTTTACGGGATTAATTAATGAGGAATTAAAGGAATTGAATCATCGTTCGGTTTCCAATATTATTAACCGCGGCGGGACAGTTCTTAAGACTGCGCGTTGCGAAGAATTTAAGACAGAGGCAGGGCAAATGAAGGCAGTTGAGAGTCTGAGGAAGAATAAGATTGATGCCTTAGTTCTAATTGGCGGAAATGGTACCTATCGAGGGGCTTTGGCACTCGAGAAAAAATGGGATATTCCCTGCGCGGGAATACCGGGAACAATAGATAATGACATTAGTGAGACAGATTTTACAATCGGTGCAGATACAGCAGTAAATACGGCGTTGGATGCAATTGATAAGATTCGCGATACCGCAACATCAATGGAGCGGATTTTCGTTGTGGAGGTAATGGGAAGAGACTCCGGCTATATTACCCTTCAAGTTGCTTTGGCTGGCGGGGCAGAGGACATATTGATTCCGGAAAGGAGATTTAATCTTGAGGAGATGTGTCATCATATTGTAGAAGGTAATTTACGCGGTAAGATTAGCTGGATAATTATTGTTGCTGAAGGAGTAGCGGGAGGTGAGGATATTGCGCGCCAGATTAGTGAGATGACTTCTTTGGAGAGCCGCGCTGTAGTTTTGGGCCATATTCAAAGAGGCGGTATTCCTACGGCAAAAGATAGGATTTTGGCGACGCGCTTAGGCCAGGCAGCAGTGGATTTGCTTTTAGGAAACTGGCGAAGAAAGGCAGTAGGATTAGTTTCTGATCAGATTAAGGTAGTAGATTTAGAGGAGGCAATTAAGCCGAAAGAATTAGCAGTTGATAATTTTTACCGCTTGATTAGAATCCTGACATAGTCAAAGAAAGGGGAGGTAATGGAAGAAAAAACAAATAATTTGTTAGAGAGAGTAAAAGAACTCTCTCTAAGTGACGACATGAAGATAAAGGAAGAAATAGGCAGAGACTTTTTTGAGCTGGCCAAAAACAAAGGAATATATTCCTCTTCGATTAACGATCTTTATATGGCGCGGGGAAAAAATGAATTTGCGCCAAATTTTACTGTGCCGGCAATAAATATAAGAACAATGACTTTAGATTTAGCCCGGGCAATATTCAGAGCAGCAAAAAGAATTAATGCCGGCACTTTTATCTTTGAGATTGCGAAAACAGAGATGGGTTATACTAATCAGCCGCCGATCGAGTATAGTACAAATGTTTTGGCCGCTGCAATATGCGAAAACTGGAGTGGCCCTGTATTTATCCAGGGAGACCATTTTCAGATGAAGGCGAAGAAGTTTATGGAGAGTTCAGAGAAAGAGATCGAGGCATTAAAGAAAGTAATCTCTGATGCAATTGAGGCAGGCTTTTACAATATTGATATTGACTCTTCTACGCTTGTAGATTTAAGCAAGCCCGACATAAAGACGCAGCAATATCTAAATTATGATGTCTGCGCATGGCTCACTAATTTTATCCGTCACAGCCAGCCGCGGGGAATTAAGGTGTCTGTGGGCGGTGAGATTGGCGAGATAGGCCAGAAGAATTCTACTCCCGAAGAATTAAGAGGATTTATTGAGGGTTATCAGCAGCGTTTGCCCGAAGGTGTAACAGGCCTAAGCAAGATTAGCGTGCAGACAGGAACAAGTCACGGCGGTGTGGTTTTACCCGACGGTTCTATTGCCGAGGTAGCGATTGACTTCAATACATTAAAGCAGCTTTCGCGCATTGCGCGCAAAGAATTTGGTTTAGCTGGTGCTGTTCAGCATGGTGCCTCAACATTACCATCTGAGGCCTTTCATAAATTTGTCGAGTGCGAGACAGTCGAGGTTCACTTAGCCACAGACTTTCAGAATATGGTTTATGAAAGCAAGCACTTCCCTCAGGATTTAAGAGAAAGGATGTACGATTGGTTAAGAGAGAATCTTGCCGGAGAAAAGAAAGAAGGCCAGACTGACGAGCAGTTTATTTATAAAACGCGCAAAAAGGCACTCGGTACATTTAAAAAAGAGATTTTAGGTCTGAAACAAGAAGTTCGCGATGCGATTACGGCAGAAGTTGAGAAGAAATTTGCTTTTCTTTTTGAGCAATTAAATATTGCTAATACAAAAGATTTGGTTGATAAGTATATTTAATGAAGCGCAAAGCGCAAGGCGTAAAGCGCAAAACTGAAACTAAAAACTCAAAACTTTCTTAAAAAACTTTGAACTTTAGACATTAGTTTTACGCTTTTCGCTTTAGGTTTTATGCTTTTAAGGAGGTACTGATGCGTTCAGATAGGGCAAAGAAGGGTTTGGAAAGGATGCCTAACCGAGCCCTTCTTTATGGAACAGGCATATCACCTTCTCATATGAAGAGGCCGTTTATTGGCATTGCCTCTTCATTTACAGATTTAATCCCCGGCCATATTGGTATGCGTGATTTAGAAAGATATATCGAGAGGGGGATAGAGAACGCCGGTGGATGTCCTTTTGTCTTTGGGGTTTGCGGAATCTGTGATGGGATTGCCATGGGTCATTCTGGAATGAGGTATTCTTTGCCTTCAAGGGAGTTGATTGCGGATATTATTGAGACAATGGTCAATGCCCATGCCTTAGACGGAGTTGTTTTATTGACGGATTGCGATAAGATTACTCCCGGTATGATTATGGGGGCATTGCGGGTAAACATTCCGGCAATTGTCGTCACAGCAGGTCCGATGCTTGCCGGTCATCTAGGAAGAAAAAGGCTTTCTTTGGTCAGAGATACATTTGAGGCTGTCGGGCGTTTTAAGAAAAAAGAGATTACAGAAAAAGAAAGATCTATTTTGGAAATCGAGGCATGTCCTGGGGCTGGTTCTTGTCAGGGAATGTATACGGCAAATACGATGTCCTGCCTTACTGAGGCAATGGGGTTTTCTCTGCCTTTTTGTGCAGCAACGCCCGCTGTACTTAACAAAAAAAAGAGGATTGCTTATCAGAGTGGCCAGAGGATAATGGATTTGGTAAAAAGAGATATCAGGCCGCGTGATATAGTAAATAAAAGGTCATTGGAAAATGCTGTTCGTGTTGATATGGCTTTGGGTGGTTCAACCAATACAGTTTTACATTTGATTGCCATTGCCTCTGAGGCAAAGACCCTCCTTGATTTAAGGGACTTTGACCGCATCAGTAAGACAACATCCCATATTGTTAATCTTCGTCCAGCAGGTGAATACTTTATGGAGGATTTAGATTATGCCGGAGGGATTCCTGCAGTTTTAAAGAGATTACTTCCTAAATTAAACGAGAATGTGTGTGTTTCGGCAAAAACGATTAAGGAGATTGCCAGGGAAGCACAGATTCTTGATCAGGAGATAATCAGGCCGCAAAAGCAAGCCTATCATAAAGAGGGAGGCATTGCTGTTCTCTATGGGAATTTAGCGCCTTTTGGGGCTGTGGTCAAGCAGTCAGCTGTTGATGAGGATATGTTAAAATTTACCGGTAAAGCCCAGGTGTTTAATTCTGAAGAGGAGGCAATGAAAGGCATTATGCAGGGCCGGGTTAAAAAAGGGAATGTTCTCGTCATAAGGTATGAGGGGCCAGGCGGTGGCCCTGGGATGAGAGAGATGCTTTCTCCAACTTCAGCTATTGTGGGTATGGGTTTACACAAATCCGTTGCCTTAATTACCGACGGAAGATTTTCTGGTGGAACAAGGGGTCCTTGTATCGGTCATATTTGCCCTGAGGCGCAAAAAGCAGGACCTATTGCGATTATTCAAAATGGTGATAAGATTAAGATAGATATACCAAAGCGTAGATTAGAGCTATTGCTTTCGGAGAGAGAAATTAAAGAGCGCAAAAGTTTGTTTAAGCCACCGAATCTGAAGGTGTCTTCCGGGTATTTAGCTCGCTATGCAGGGATAGTAGGCTCTGCTGATAAGGGGGCAGTGTTGATATGACGGGTGCACAGATTTTAATTGAGTGTTTAAGGCGTGAGGGTGTTGAGGTAATATTTGGATATCCGGGGGGAGCGGTTCTTCCTATATTCGACCAGCTCTACGAAGCTCCGATTCGGTTTATCTTAGCACGTCATGAGCAGGCAGCTGCTCATGCTGCTGATGGATATGCGCGAGCAACAGGAAAAACAGGCGTTTGTATTGCTACAAGTGGTCCTGGAGCAACAAACTTAACTACAGGAATTGCCACTGCTTATATGGACTCAGTTGCCATTGTTGCGATAACTGGTCAGGTAAAGACAAATCTTATTGGTAATGATGCATTCCAGGAAGCAGATGTGGTGGGAATTACACGGCCAATTACCAAGTACAACTTTTTGGTAAAGGATGCTCGGGATTTGGCAAGAGTTATACGTGAGGCTTTCCATATTGCTTCAACAGGAAGACCAGGTCCGGTTCTGATTGACTTTCCTTCTGATGTGCAAACACAGGAAACTCAATTTATCTGGCCGGAAAGGATAGAGATAAGGGGCTACAAACCTACCTATTTCGGTCATCCTGGTCAGATTAAAAAGGCACTGCATCTGATTACTCAGTCAGAGAAACCCGTAATTTATGCTGGTGGAGGAGTAATTAGTTCAGGAGCGAGTGAGGAAGTGAAGGAACTGGCAGAGAGACTCCAAATACCAGTAACGATGACCTTAATGGGCCTGGGCAGTTTTCCCGGCGAGCATACTTTAAGTTTGGGGATGCTCGGGATGCACGGAACAGTTTATGCAAACCATGCTGTGACAGGTTCTGATTTAATGATTGCCATTGGCGCCCGTTTTGATGACCGGGTTACTGGCCGGCTTGACTCTTTTGCTCCCGATGCCAAAATTATTCATATTGATATTGACCCCGCCTCAATTAGTAAAAATGTAAAGGTTGATGTGCCGATTGTGGGAGATGTGAAAAATGTTTTAGAGCAGTTACTTGAGGAAATAGAGCTAAAGCATAATCAACTACCCAATACAAAAGCGTGGCTGAAGACAATTAGAGACTGGAAGAGGAAGTATCCGCTTTTCTATAAAAAAGATGATGCGGGTCTCAGGCCCCAATATATTATTGAGCAGATTTACGAACTAACAAAGGCAGAGGCAATAATCACCACAGAGGTTGGCCAGAATCAGATGTGGGCAGCGCAGTGGTATAAGTATAAGGATGCGCATACCTTTATCTCCAGCGGTGGTTTAGGCACAATGGGCTTTGGATTTCCTGCCGCAATTGGCGCAAAGGTGGCTTGTCCTGACAAAGAGGTTTTTGATATTGCGGGCGATGGCTCAATCCAGATGAATATTCAGGAACTGGCAACAGCAGTGGAACAAAAGATTTATGTTAAGATTGCGATTCTTAATAATTCTTATTTAGGAATGGTAAGACAGTGGCAGGAGTTATTTTATAAGAAGCGCTATTCATATACACATATTACTAGTCCTGATTTTGTGAAATTAGCCCAGGCTTATGGTGCAGTAGGCATTCGCGTAAGCAAGAAAGATGAGGTGCGGCCTGCTATTGAGAGGGCGATCAAGACTGACAATGTCGTTATGATTGATTTTCGAATTGAGCCTGAGGAGAATGTGTTTCCGATGGTCCCTGCAGGTGAGGCGATTAATAGAATGATTGGAGGCATGGCTTAAATGAGGCATACAATTTCAATTCTCGTTGAGAATAAGCCGGGTGTTTTAGCAAGAATAGCCGGGCTTTTTAGTGCACGAGGCTATAATATTAGCTCTTTGGCTGTTGGTGAGACGCAAGACCCGGAAATCTCCCGGATGACGCTCGTTGTTGAGGCGAAGGATGAGCGCATCTTAGAGCAGATTATAAAACAATTGCGTAAACTCATTGATACAATTACCGTCGCTGACTTTACAAAAAAGGATTTTGTTGGCCGGGAGTTGGCTTTGGTTAAGATTGATTATAAAAGAGAGAATCAACGAAAGATTTCCTCTTTCCTTGATAAATATTCAGTAAAATTACTTAAACGCAAAGAGGATAAGGCAATTATTGAAATTTGTGCCAACCCGGATAAGGTAAAGGAGTTTTTGAAGGATGTAAGAGCCTTTGGTGTTGTTGAGTTGATGCGCACAGGAAGGGTGGCGATGCTGTAAAGGGAGAAAACGATGGCAAGGATATATTACGATAAAGATGCAGACCTAAATTTATTGAAAGAAAAAAAAGTTGCCATTATTGGCTATGGGATTCAAGGCCGAGGCCAGAGTTTATGTTTAAGAGATAGTGGTATAAATGTAATTGTTTCTGAATTAGAGGGAACAGTAAATTACGAACTGGCCAAAAAGGATGGGTTTAGTCCTCTTTCGGCAAAAGAGGCAAGTGCAGCTGCCGATATAATTCAGATTCTCACCGAGGACCATGTTCAAAAAAGGGTTTATAAAGAGGCAATCGAGTCAAATCTAAAAGAGGGTAAAGCACTTTGTTTTTCACACGGATTTAATATCCGCTTTAAACAGATAATTCCACCGAAGGAAGTGGATGTTTTTATGATTGCGCCGAAAGGTCCGGGTGCGCTGGTGAGAAAGATGTTTGAAGAAGGAAAGGGCGTGCCTTGTTTGGTTGCTGTGTATCAGGATGCCAGCGGAATGGCTTTAAAACTTGCTTTATCTTATGCCAAGGCACTCAAAGCAACTACTGCCGGCGTGATCGAGACTACCTTTCAGGAGGAAACAGAAACAGATTTGTTTGGTGAACAGACCGTTCTCTGCGGCGGTGTAACCGAATTGATTATGGCGGGGTTTGATACATTGACTAATGCCGGTTATCAGCCAGAGATTGCTTATTTTGAGGTTCTTCATGAGTTGAAACTTATTACTGACCTGATTCAAGAGAAGGGTATAAGTGGTATGCGCCGATGCGTCTCTAATACTGCTTGCTATGGAGATTTGACACGAGGTAAGAAGATTATTACCAAGCAGACACGCCGGCAGATGAGAAAGATTTTAAAAGATATACGGAGTGCTAAATTTGCTCGTGAGTGGATTTCTGAGAACGAAAAAGGAAGACCAAATTTTAATAAGCTCCTCAGAGAGGCAGATAACCATTTGATTGAAAAGGTAGGTAAAGAACTGCGGCAGATGATGCCCTGGATGAGAAAAGCGTAAAGCGTAAAGCGAAAAGCGTAAAACTAATGTCTAAAGTTCAAAGTTTTTTTAAGAAAGTTTTGAATTTTTAGTTTCAGTTTTGCGCTTTGCGCCTTAAGTTTTTAGTTATAGGTATGAATAAGATTATTATCTTCGATACAACATTAAGGGACGGAGAGCAAGCTCCTGGCGCATCCTTGAATATCAAAGAAAAATTAAATATTGCCAAGGCTTTATCGCAGTTCGGGGTAGATGTAATTGAAGCAGGGTTTCCTATTTCCAGCCCCGGTGATTTTGAGGCAGTGAAGGCAGTTGCCAAGTCGATCAAGGGCTCGTCTGTCTGTGGTTTGGCGCGTGCAGTAAAGAAGGATATCGATGTTGCCTGGGGCGCACTTAAATTTGCCCGCAGGGGCCGTATTCATGTATTTCTGGCTACTTCCAAGATTCATATGAAATATAAATTGCAGAAACATGAAGATGAGGTCTTGAAATTAGCGAGGGATGCGGTTAAGTATGCGCGCAACCTCTGTGAAGATGTTGAGTTTTCACCAGAAGATGCCTCACGCACAGTTCCTGAATTTCTTCTGCGCGTAATAGAATCAGTGATTAATGCTGGTGCGACAACAGTAAATATTCCTGACACAGTAGGCTATGCACAGCCTCTGGAATTTGGAGAACTTATTTCGCAGATTTGCAATAAAGTTCCCAACATTAACAAGGCAGTTATTTCTGTTCATTGTCATAATGATTTGGGTCTGGCTGTGGCAAATTCCCTCGCCGCGATTAAGAATGGGGCACGACAGATAGAATGCACGATAAATGGTATCGGTGAACGCGCCGGCAACGCTGCTTTAGAGGAAATTGTGATGGCAATCAGAACAAGAGGAGATTTTTTTAAAGATGTTAACGTAGATATCAAGACTAATCAAATTTGTAAGCTCTCGCGCCTTGTCAGCAACCTTACGAGTTTTCTTGTTGCGCCGAATAAGGCAATTGTTGGTTCTAATGCCTTTCGTCATGAAGCAGGTATTCATCAGGATGGAATTTTAAAAAAGCGCTCAACCTATGAGATTATGTCTGCGCAAGATGTAGGTTTTAATAAAACAGAACTTGTTTTGGGCAAACACTCAGGAAGACACGCATTTTCTCAGAGATTAAAGGAATTAGGATTTCATCTTAAGTCCAAAGAAATTGAGGAGGCCTTTTCAGAATTTAAGCGCTTAAGTGATAAAAAGAAACAAATCTTTGACGAAGACCTGCTTGCCCTTATTCGGGAAAGGTTTCATAAGGAGAGTAAGCCAATTTGGCAATTAAGGGATTTCCGGATTATCTCGGGAACGGCTCTTTCGCCTCAGGCAGAGATTACTTTAAGGCATAAAGGCAAAAAATTTAAGGCTGATGCTTATGGTGACGGTCCAATAGATGCCTGTTTTAAGGCCATTGATAAGATTACGGGCATAAAGATAAAACTTTTGGATTATCGCTTAGAGTCTTTAACTTCAGGTAAAGATGCTCAAGGCAGTGCCAATCTGCGATTCTCTGCACAGGGTAAGGAATTTACTGGCCGCGGCTCAAGTACGGATATAATCGAAGCATCCATACGTGCCTATCTTTCAGCAATAAACAGAGTTGCCTCAATATGAAAATCTTCGGCTTAATCGGTTTTCCTCTTTCCCATAGCCTTTCGCCACAGATACATAATGCTGCATTTTCTGCCTTAGGGCTTGATGCTCAATACAAACTTTTCCCCTTAAAAGAAAATGAATTGGGTGATTTTCTGAAAACTCTAAGAGACAAGAAGATTTATGGTTTAAATGTAACTATTCCTTATAAAGAG
>JADHWR010000034.1 GCA_016783355.1 Candidatus Omnitrophota bacterium
CCCCCCTTTTCCCTTTAGATTTTATTTCTTTCGTTTCTTTGCTTTCTTTTTTTTCTTTGTGCCGCCTTTTTTCATCTTGGCACAAGATACATCACCCTGCTTGTCAATAAAATAGAGGTAGCCAACCTTCTTACTGATACCGCATTTTGTTACTTTTTTCGGTTTGCCACCCTTTGCTTTTCCTCGTGCCATCTTGGCAGCTGATACATCCCCATCTTTATCCAAATAATAAAGATAGTTCTTTTCTCTCTTCAGCCTTAACTTGAGAACCTTCTGCGCCATGCCTTTTCACCTCCTTTCAATGAGTCCGCCAAAGTTCGTTGGCGGACGAATTGATCCCGCTGAGTGTGCCAAAATTATAGAATAGAATTTTGGCACATATTACGAAGCGGGATACGTTTATATTGTTATATTATGTCCCTATTTTCACTGGATGCAAAATCTGCCTTAACATTGCCCGCACTGATAACACCGCCAGGAAACTAGTCTTGGGATTGTCAGGATGCAAGACATTCTCTGTACGTGTAGTTATCTTGCCGGCATCAGATTCAATTAAAATCTCGTGGATATTCTTTTTTGTTTTTGGCGAAGCGATAATCTTAACAAAGGTTTTATCCTGACCTATCCCCGCCAGGCTCAATAATGCAGCCACATTAATATTCTGGGGAAAAAATTTCACTGCCTTTCGCGCAGTGCCGGAGAATAAAACTGTATCCCTTTTAATCCTTTTGAGGTCTATATTCCTTTTCTTAATATAAGCAACGCGGGAAAAGGATTGAGGATTTTTACGCGTAGTAAGTATGACCTTCTTTATCTTAACCAGGGAGACTGCCTTTAAGGCGTCGATTCCAGAGATTGCGCCTGAGGGAATATATATTTTACAATTGTAATTCTTGGCCCACCCTGATAACTGCTTAAATTTACCAATTATTCCACCTACGCTCAAGATCAAAACATCACAACCTTTGCTTATTGCCTCCCTGGCAATGACAAAAGAACTTCCCGCGCTTGCTGCTTCTATTACTAAATCACTTTTTTTTGTTAAATCTTCTAAGGAATCGACAACCCTTGATTTATCTTTAAATTTATCTGCTAACTCTTGTGCCTTCTGTTTTTTTAGGTCATAAAGGGCAGTGAGTTTGCCCCATTCCTTAAAATCTCTCCTGATTGCTTTTGCCAAAGAGGTGCCGATTGCCCCACAACCCACAATACCAATTCTTATCTTCCTGCTCATAGAGATATTTCTTGTGTTCCTAATTACTAACTAAGCAGTATGCATAATTCGAATCGAAATAGAATGAAAGTTTTCTGAACGGGTCCTGTCTCGGCAGAGCCCAAAATTGTCCTCGCTCAAGAGGAAGCCTCTATAGGGTGTAATTCACTGCGGGCTATTTTGGGCAGCCCACTGCCTCGCCACCCGCTCATTCTTCTATCTCAAGCAGCGGGTGGCAGCCAAGACGAAGACCTTATTCGCGCGCAGTGAAATGAGCACGAATGAGGTGGATTGGCTGACAGGACCTGCGTCTTTCCAAGATATCAGTCCTAAGCCGCAGCAGACCGCTGAAAGATTTCAGCGCTGGGAATAAAAATTTTCATTCGCTTAATAGCATAGAATTATGCACACTGTTCACTTACTAACTATTATATTATCGATTAACCTGGTTTTACCAATCCAAACAGCAAGCGCAATCAATGTCTTTTCCTGAACCTTTTTTACTTGTGCCCGCAAGGGTACTTGTGCCCGCAAGGGTACTTGTGCCCGCAAGGGTACTTGTGCCCGCAAGGGTACTTGTGCCCGCAAGGGTACTTGTGCCCGCAAGGGTATCGGCCTTAATTCATCTAAGCCAATAATCTCTATATACTGAATTCTTGCGGTTTTCTTTGCTTGTATGATTTGACGTATCTTGCGCTTAATCTTTCTTGAATCCTTTATTCCTTGGCGAAGCATACACCTGGCCTGCTTAAGTGCCTCATACAAGACGCAAGCCTCTTTCCTTTCTTCTTTACTTAAGCAACTATTGCGGGAGCTTAGCGCTAAACCATCAGGTTCTCTGACCGTAGGCATAAGTTTTATCTTAAGAGGAAAATTTAGGTCCTTAACCATTCTTTTGACAATAATTGCCTGCTGGGCGTCCTTCCAGCCAAAGTAGGCAGTCTGCGGCACAATTATATTAAATAATTTAGTTAAAATTGATGTCACTCCTTGAAAATGACCCGGCCGGAAGCGACCGCACAAAACATCGCTTAATTCATTAACCTTAACATAGGTTTTGAATCCTTGCGGATACATATCTTCTGCCTGAGGATGAAAAATAAAATCAACCCCTTCTTTTCTGCATATATCGATATCTTTCTTAAAAGGCCGGGGATAATCTTTATAGTCTTCATTCGGCCCAAATTGTGCAGGATTAACAAAGATGCTGACGACTAAAACATTATTTTCCCGACGGGCACGGCGAATCAACATCAGGTGGCCCTTATGCATTGCACCCATTGTCGGCACAAAGCCAATGGACTCACCCGCCTTTTTTAAATCGCCGGTAATCTCCTGCATCTTCTTGCTCTCACTAATAATCTTCATTCTTTTAACCCCGCCTGCACTGCACCGCATTAGTTGAATCAAGCGGGTGGCGAGGCAGTGGGCTGCCCAAAATAGCCCGCAGCGAATTACGCCCTATAGAGGCCTCCTCTTGAGCGAGGACAATTTTGGGCTCTGCCGAAGACAGGACCCGCTTGTAAATGAGAACCCGTCCCCAGTTTATTCTTGTTATCTCTAACGGGGTTTATTACATCAGGCGCAATCTCCCTTAAGGGTTCCATGACAAAGTCACGCTTAAGCATGCGCGGATGAGGAATAGAAAGCGCCTCTTCCTTAATTGTAATATCGCCATAAAGCAAGATATCTAAATCGATTGTGCGCGGACCAAATCTTGCTTCCCTGCGCCTTCCTAAATCATTCTCAATCTTCTGTAACGCCCTGAGGAGTTCATAAGGCGACAACTCTGTCTCTATCTCTATTACGCCATTTAAATATGGGCCCTGAGGTGGTCCGCTCCCAGGTTGTGTCTCGATTATTTTTGAAATTTTACGCACATGGGTTATATTTAATAATCTCATCCTCTTTATTGCTTTATCAATATAATCCTGCCGATTTCCTAAGTTTGAACCAAAGCCAATATAGCAAGTCACCATATCCAATTGGGGACGGTTTTATGAGCGGAAACCGTTCCCATAACACCTTCGTAATCTTTTTATCGCCTCTCTTATTCTTTCACTATCCAGAGTAAGAGCAAACCTCATATAGCCCTCGCCGTATTTTCCAAAACCAACGCCAGGGGTAACGACAATACCTGCTTTTTTCAATAAGCTCCGGGCAAAATCTAAAGATTTAATCTTCGCCGGGGTCTTCGCCCAAACATAAAAGGTTGCCTTGGGTCTTTTCACCTGCCAACCCAAAGAAGTCAACCCCTCCACCAGGATATCTCTCCTTTTCTCATAAATCCGGCACATCTTCTGAATATGCTGTTGAGGCCCTTCTAAAGCAGCAAGGCCGGCAAATTGAATTGGGATAAATATACCTGAATCGATATTCGATTTTACTTTTGCTAAGGCGCTGACCAAATTCTTATTACCGCAAACCCAGCCTATTCGCCAGCCCGTCATATTGTAGGTCTTGGATAAAGAATGAAACTCAAGTCCTACGTTCTTTGCGCCTTCTATCTGCAGGAAACTCGTTGCCCTGTAACCATCGAAAGTAATCTCAGAATAGGCAAAATCAGAAAGAACAATCAGGTTATTTTTCTTGGCAAATTCTATTAATTCTTTATAAAAATTTTTATCAGCTACGGCAGTAGTCGGATTATTGGGATAATTGACGTAGATCAGTTTAGCCTTTTTTAGAACTCGGCGAGGAACCTTTTTTAAATCTGGTAAATAATCATTTTTCTCCAGAAGCGGCAAAGAATAGACTCTGCCGCCAGCTAATATTGTTCCGGTCTTGTAGGGTGGATAGCATGGGTCGCTTACCAGCGAATAATCTCCGGGATTAAGAAAGGCTAAGGGCAAATGGGCAATTCCTTCTTTTGAGCCAAGTAAAGGTAAGATTTCATTCTCTGGATTAAGACTGACTCGAAAGCGTCTTTTATACCAATCAGCCATTGCCCTACGCAGCCGCAGCATTCCCTCGCCCAGCGCATAGCGATGATTTAGCGGGTCTTTTGCCGCCCTATAAAGTGCTTCGATTATATGAAAAGGTGGGGGTTGATCTGGATCACCGACGCCAAAATCAATAATGTTTCTTTTAAGCTTAGCCGCTTTTCTTTTTGTCCTCTCAATCTCTAAAAAAAGATACGGCGGAAGGTTTTTTAATCGACGCGCAATATTTGAATTCATTTAAGCAAGGACGTCCTTTATAGAATAAAGCCCGGCAGGTTTTCCCATTATCCATTTTGCCGCCTTAAGTGCGCCGGCTGCAAATAAATCACGGGAGT
Organism: Candidatus Omnitrophota bacterium; assembly: GCA_016783355.1. Lineage (GTDB taxonomy): Bacteria > Omnitrophota > Gorgyraeia > Gygaellales > JAHJCI01 > BS750-G32. The sequence continues at coordinate 4,491 of JADHWR010000034.1, forward strand.
GGGCCTGATGTTTTATTTCAATGCGCTCAGAATTCCCACAGAATATAATCGTATGATCACCGACAATATCGCCCAGCCTTATTGAATGAACAGGAATCTTTTTTTCTGTTGCCTCAGTCAATATCTGGGCAAATTTCTTGGCTGTTCCCGAAGGAGCATCTACCTTTTTGCTGTGGTGTGCCTCAACAATCTCGAGGCTGTAGTCTCGGCCCAATCTTTTCGCCATTTCAGAAATTAGAGAAAACAAAATATTTACGCCAATAGACATATTCGGAGAATAAACGACAGGAGCAATGCGAGAGGCCTCCTCAATCTTAAGTAATTGTTCCTTTGTCAGGCCGGTTGTCCCAATCACAGCTGGTTTTTTATATCGGCAGACATACTCTATGTTCTCTACGGTGGCTTGCGGAGTAGTAAAATCAATAAACAGATCAACTAAAAATATGCCGTCAGCATTAGAAGAAACCTTGATGCCTTGCAAGTCTCTGCCAATAAAGGGTGTCCCCTTTTTCTCCAGGGCGAGGGTAATCTCAAAATCCTTATCCTTGCCTGCCAATTCAAAGATACGCCGGCCCATTCTTCCGCATACCCCCGCAATACCCAGTTTTATCATTTAAAACTCCTCTTCTTACAATAATCCATACTCTCTCAATGATATCTTCAGCTTCGCCGTATTCTCTTCTGACATAAGACACAGGGGAAGCCTCAGCTCAGGCTCACATAATTTCATCAGACCCATTGCTGTTTTTACAGGAACCGGATTGGTTTCAATAAACATTGCTTTTATTAAAGGCAGGAGTTGATAATGTAGCTCTTTTGCCTGATTAATATCTTTCTTCTGGAAGGCCTCAATCATATCAGCGACATCGCGCGGAACAATGTTTGCCACTACAGAAATCACACCCGCGCCACCGATTGACAAAATTGGTAATGTCAGCACATCATCACCGGAAATCAAATCAAATTCATCACCACACAATGCCTTGATTTTTGCCATTTGCCCGAGATTGCCTGATGCCTCTTTTATTCCAACAATACTCTTGCAATCCTTGGACAACCGTGCCACTGTCTCCGGTTCAATATTCACCCCTGTGCGAGAGGAAATATTGTAAAGAATAATGGGGATGTCCGTTTCCTCGGCAATGGCCTTAAAATGCAAATATAACCCCTTCTGCGTTGGCTTGTTATAATAGGGAGAGACTTGTAAAGATGCATCGGCACCGGCAATTTTGGCCTGCTTCGTTAACATTATTGCCTCTGCTGTTGAATTAGAGCCTGTTCCCGCAATTACCGGAATTTTGCCCTTTACCTGCTCGATAGTTATTTCGATCACTCTCTCGTGTTCTTCAAATGACAGGGTCGCTGATTCACCGGTTGTACCACAGGGGACTATAGCACTTGTGCCGCCCTTAACCTGACGATCGATTAATTCTCTCAACTTTAGTTCATCAACCTTGCCACCCTTAAATGGTGTAACAATTGCCACCATTGAGCCCTTAAACATAATATACCCCCTTGCAAATTAGTCTCGCCCTTCCCTCAAGCCAAACATCATCAAAACTACCATTCCTTGCTTCAAAATACACCCTTAAGAGTTCTCCAGAGCGAGTATGGATATTGACTGAACTTCTATCAATAAGTAACAAGCGATAAACAATAAGCGCAGCGGCTACTGCACCAGTACCGCAGGCCAGGGTTTCGTCTTCCACGCCACGCTCATAGGTTCTTATTTTTATATTATTATCGTCCATAAATTCAACAAAGTCAACATTTGTTCCCGACGGTGCAAATCTTTTATGAAAACGAATGTATCTGCCGATATTAATTACATCGATTTTATCAAGTCCTTCAACAAGGATTACTGCATGAGGCACACCGGTATTGATAAAATTTACCCTTAATGTTCGCTTACCCCGCATAAAGCTATCTATTTCTTTGCGGGGCATGCTTATTTTTATCGGAAAATCCAGCCTGATGTCTTTAGGTTTTGTCATCTTAATTTTTACTTTATCATTCTTAACATCTGCCTCCACTATCCCTGCTTTTGTTTTAATCCTCAGCCTTGCGCTTTGCGCCTTGATGGTTCGACCTTGTCCTTCGACAAGCTCAGGACTTCGCTCACCATCAATCCTGAGCGTAGTCGAAGGGTTGCGCTTTGCGCTTATCCAAAGTGCCACACACCTTGCTCCATTGCCACACATCTCTGGCTCAGAACCATCAGGATTAAAAATACGCATTGAGAGCTTTGCCTTTGGCGATTTACTTAAGAGAATTAACCCATCTGACCCTACTCCATATTTTCGATTACAGATACGCCTCGCTAAATCTTTCAGATTTTGCCGCCCTGGCAGGCTAACAACTATAAAATCATTACCCGAAGCTTCCATTTTGGCAAAGACAATCTGTGTAATCTTATTTTTAATCTGTGTAATCACAACTTAGGAATTATCTCGTTTCTAATCAAATCTTGATATGTTTCCCTTTTTCTGATCAGATGTATTTTATTCTTTACGACAATAACCTCGGCAGCCCTTGGCCGGGAATTATAATTACTGGCCATACTAAAACCATATGCCCCTGCGCCCATAATTGCAAGATAATCTCCTTCTTTTAATTCAGGCAGCCTCCTATTTTTAGCAAAGAAATCGCAGCTTTCGCATACAGGACCAACCACGTCATATTTTTGATTTTTTCCCGCCTCTGGGCGGGAGATTTTTGATGGTTGGCCTTTAGATTTTGATAGCGGCAAAATCTTATGATAGGCCCCATAAAGGGCGGGTCTGATTAAATCATTCATTCCGGCATCAACAATAATAAAATTCTTGTAAGGAGTATGTTTTATATATATTATTTTCGTAACAAGAATCCCGGCGTTGCCGACAATAAACCTTCCTGGCTCCAAAATAATCTTAAGCTTGGTTCTCTTTAAAAAAGGCATCACCCTTCTTGCAAATTCCTCTGCTGTCTGAGGAGTTTCTTTATCATAAACTATCCCCAGACCCCCTCCAATATCTAAATGCTGAAGTGTTATGCCCGCCCCAGCCATATATTGGATAAAATTAAGAACTTTGCTAATTGCACGAACAAAAGGAGCGCCTGTTGTAATCTGCGAACCCAGATGGATATGTAAACCCTTAATCCTTAAGTTGGAAAAAGCATCCTGTTTTAAGAGAATCTCCTCTGCGCTATCAAAATCAACTCCGAATTTATCTTCTGCTCTTGCTGTGCGAATATACCTATGCGTCTTTGTCTCTATATCTGGATTAACCCTGAGGGCAACAGATACTCTTTTTTTAAGGTCTTTGGCAATTCTATTTATGGTCTCTAATTCTGAGTGTGATTCAATATTGAAAAAAAGGATTTCCTTCTCTATGGCCGCCCTAATCTCGTCTTCCCTCTTGCCCACTGAGGCATAAACAATTTTCTTAGAGGGGCAACCTGCTTTTAAAGCACGGTATAGCTCCCCGCCTGAGACAATATCTAATCCAGCGCCTTTATCGACAAGAAGCTTGAGTATGGCGAGATTCGAATTTGCTTTTACCGAGAAACAAATAAGCGGTTTTATCTCCCGAAAGGCAGCCTTTAGTTTAAGATAGTGCTCAATGATAGTTTTGGAACTATAGATATAAAAGGGGGTTTTAAAGTGGCGGGCTAAATCCTCTACCCTTACCTGTTCGCAATAAAGATTCTTGTCTCGATAGACAAAGTCATGCATTAAATTACCATGAGCCCTGGATTCATAAATTTTGCGATAACCTGCTTTGTTAAATAAGGAGAAAATTTCTTTAATTGTTCCGTGGGCATATCCTTTATCTTTATAAAGTTAGTTTGCGAGTATCTGATTAGCCTTCCGATAATTGTATGCGCATCCTTAAAGGCGACTCCTTTCTTAACCAGGTATTCAGCCAGAAATGTTGCGTATAATGATTCATCCTTAAGTTGTTTTTCAATACTCTTCTTTTTGAATTTTATTGACCTGAACAGCTTAACGAGAATCTTAACTTGCTCCTTTGTGAGGTCAATTGAGCTAAAAAGTGGCTCTTTGTCCAGCTGTAAATCTCGATTATAACCCAAAGGCATACCCTTCATCATCACTAAAACTGATACAAGATTGCCATAGAGTCTGCCTGTATTTCCCCTGATTAATTCCAGAACATCGCAATTTTTCTTCTGCGGCATAAAGGAACTGCCTGTACAAAATCTCTCATCAATCTCAATAAAATCAAATTCAGAAGTTGACCACATAATAAAATCCTCAGCCATTCGCGAAAGGTGCATACCTAAAATTGCTAATATAGATAATATCTCAATTACAAAATCCCGTTCAGAAACAGCATCCACAAGATTTTTGGCAACACCAGAGAAGCCTAATGCTTTTGCAGTATAATTTCTATCTATCGGCAAGGTCGTTCCAATTAGTGCGCAAGCACCCAAAGGTAAAATATTTATCCGCTTATAAACCTCCTTTAGCCTCTGCCTGTCCCTTTTGAACATCTGGCAATACGCCCCAAGATACTGACTTAATCTCAGGGGTATGGCATGCTGCATATGGGTATAGCCGGGAATAATTGTTTTCTTATGGTTACCTGCCAACTTTAAAAGTGAAGTTTCTAAATCTTTAATCTTTAATCCCAAATTATTAACTTCGTTTTTACAGTACATCCTTGTATCCAAAGATACTTGGTCATTTCTGCTACGCGCCGTATGGAGCAACTCTCCATCTTTGCCAATCTTCTTCCTTAGTAGATTCACGATATTAGTATGAATATCCTCACAGTCTTTATCAAATTTAATCTTGCCCTTTTCTAAATCCTGCAAAATTGAATTTAGGCCACGGGTAATCGCTTGAGCTGCAACCGAAGGAATAATCTTTGTCCTGGCCAACATCTGAGTATGAGCAATGCTGCCCAGAATATCATAACGGGCAAGCCTCTGATCAAAATCTATGCTTGAGAGAAATCTCTCCACATCCGCATCTGTTTTTTTTGCAAATCTTCCGCCCCACATCTTCTTTGCCATAGTAGAACTCCTTAGAGCGTAAAGTGTAAAGCGTAAGACTAAAGTGTAAAGTTCAAAGTTTTTAAGAAAGTTTTAAGTTTTACACTTCAACTTTGCGCTTTACGCTTTTCGCCTTTCGCCTTTCGCTTCAATTTTGCGCCTTTCGCTTCAATTTTGCGCCTTTCGCCTTTCGCTTCAATATGTCATTTTTGATGACGATAGGGCATTGCCCATAACTCAATAAAGCCCTTGGCCCACTCCTGGTTAAAGATATCCCCTTTGCCGTAAGTGGACATCTTTTTGTCATATCGCGAATAAGGCGACTGGCGCCCAGTAACAATACAGTTGCCCTTGGATAATCTCATCTTAACTTTTCCGCTGAGCTTGGCTTGTGTATAATCTATGAATTTATCCAGCGCCCCCCTTAAAGGAGAAAACCATAAGCCATAATAAACCAATTCAGAATACTTAAGGCTAACCATCTCCTTAAAATGGTGCGTTTCTCGGTCAAGGACAAGACTTTCTAATTCTTTATGTGCGATATGTAAAATTGTCGCTGCTGGTGCCTCATATATTTCACGGGATTTTATACCAACGAGTCTGTTCTCGACTGAATCGGCTCTACCTACCCCATAAAGACCCCCAACATTATTTAGCTCTTTAATCAAATCCACTAACTTATAGGATTTACCGTTTATCTTTCGAGGGATACCTCCGACAAAACCAATCTCGATATACCGGCCAAAGCTTGAATGAACTGCGGAGGATTTCGTTATCTGATAAATATTTTCAGGAGGCTCAACATCCAAATCCTCTAAAATCCCTGCTTCAATACTTACTCCCCAGATATTGCGATCAATGCTATATGGCCTCTCCCTCGTTACCTCAATGGGCAAATTGAATCTTTTTGCGTATTTTATCTCCTCATCCCGTGATTTAAATTCCCATTCTCTTACCGGCGCAATAATTTCTAAGTCCGGGTCTAATGTCTTAAGCGCTACCTCAAAACGCACCTGGTCATTACCCTTGCCTGTGCAACCGTGAGCAACAGCCTTTGCCCTTTCCTTATGGGCAATCTCTGCCATATACCTGGCAATCAAAGGCCTTCCCAATGCCGTTGATAATAAATATTTACCTTCATAAATCGCATTTGCTTTTAAGGCAGGCAGAATATAATGTTTTGCAAATTCATCTTTAAGGTCGACAACATAAATCTTTGCTGCACCGCAGCTTTTCGCCCGTGCTTCTATTTGCGAAAAATCTACATCTTGGCCAAGGTCGGCAATAAAACAAATAACAGAAAACTTTTTTTCTTTTAACCAATGGAGGGCACATGTTGTATCTAAACCGCCGGAATACGCTAAGATTACCTTTTTCATAACTTTTCGCTTTTCACTTTTCACTTTACGCTTTTAACCTTTCGCTTTTCACTTTTAATAACAGTTGCATTAATATGGCTTTTTGCACATGAAGCCGGTTCTCTGCCTGGTCAAAGACTATAGAATTTGGGCTTTCCATAACCCCATCAGTTATCTCTTCGCCATGATGCGCCGGCAGACAGTGCATAATTAGACATTTTCTTTTGGCGAAAGAAAGAAGCTTCTTATTTAGCTGGAAATTCTTAAAATATCTTTTTCTTTGTGCTGCTTCTTTTTCACGCCCCATGGAAGTCCAGACATCTGTATAGACTATGTCTGCGCCTTTTACTGCATCGCAGGCTTCTTCAAACAGCACTAAATTGGTCTTTGATTTTTTGGCAAATGACTTTGATTCTTGTAGAATCCCTGGCGACGGAGAATAAATCCTGGGAGTGGCGATGTTCAAATTAAGTCCGACTTTTGAACAGCCATAAAGCAAAGAGTGGCAGATATTATTTCCGTCTCCGACATAGACTAAAGTAATACGCTTAAATTTGCCAAATTTCTCCTTTATGGTAAACAAATCAGAGATTATCTGGCAAGGATGCAACAAATCCGATAAGCCATTAATAAGAGGAACAGAGGCTGAACCTGCCATCTCCAGTATGGTTTTATGAGAAAAGGTGCGCAGAACAATCCCATCCACATAGCGGCTAAGAGTCTTTGCTGCATCTTTGGTTGACTCGCGCACACCCAGACCTAAGCCCTCGGGACCCAAATATATGGAATTGCCACCTAATTGATACATTCCTACTTGAAACGATACTTGCGTGCGATTAGACGGCTTCTCAAAAACCAGAGCCAGGGTTTTACCCTTTAGCGCCTGGTTAAATTTATGGGGCTGTTTCTTCACTTTACCTGCCAGGGTAAAAATTCCCCCTAAATCCCTCACGTTTAAATCCCTTATTGAAACTAAATCCTTTTTCAACATGTTTATTATTATAAAATTTCTATACTACTCCCCGTTAAGTATCTAATGCAGTGTGTATAATTCAAAATAGAATGAAAGTTTTCTGAGCGGGTCCTGTCTCGGCAGAGCCCAAAATTGTCCTCGCTCAAGGGGAAGCCTCGATAGGGTATAATTCGCTGCGGGCTATTTTGGGCCGCCCACCCATTCGACAAGCTCAGGGTTGGCACTGAGTCCCTCGACTTCGCTCGGGATAAACTCCGTCGAAGTGCCCACTGCCTCGCCACCCGCTCATAAATGAGAACCCGTCCCCAGTTTCCCATAACTCAAAACAGAATGGAAGTTTTTGTGGACAGCGCAATTAGAAATCCTTCGGCAGATGTCTGCAAGGAATTACGAAGAGTGAATGACGGAACTGACCGTAAGGGAATTCCGTCAAATGAACGAGTCGTAAACCCCGTTCGAAGTAAGACGCCAGGGGCGACTGCCCCGCCAAATTCCGTGGCGGGGACTTCGAACGGGGTAAACCGTAGCAGACGG
>JADHWR010000035.1 GCA_016783355.1 Candidatus Omnitrophota bacterium
GCGGAGACATTAATTCTAAGAGATTTTCTATGTTTTCCTGAATCATTAATCGGGAAATTCCTTCGTCAGGGGTTTTTGCCTCCTCGTCTTCAATCAAGTCGGAAACCATGATTGAGCCGTCTTCGCCAATCGGGGTATCTAAAGAAAAGGTCTGTGTAGAAAGCCGACTAGCCACCTGCTCAGCTTGCGCCTTAGATATTTTCATTTTTTTGGCAATCTCTTTATTTGTTGGCCGTCGCTTTAATTTCTGAGACAGTCGCTCGCTAGTTTTTTTCCATCTAATTAGTAATTCATTTAAGTAAGCGGGTGTGCGAATTGTCTTAACCTGCTCAGTAATCGCGCGCGTAATGCTTTGTTTTATCCACCAGGCAGCATAGGTGGAAAAGCGAAAGCCTTTGCGGGGATCAAATTTTTTCACTGCCCTCATCAGGCCGATATTTCCTTCTTCAATAATATCCATCAACGGCAGCCCAAAATGGCTGTATCTCTTGGCAATATTAACCACCAAACGAAGATTGGCGCGAATCATTTTTTGGCGCGCTTGTTCGTCGTTCTTTTTTATCCGCCGGCTTAGCGTTATCTCTTCCTTTGCGCTCAACAGGGGAGTTTTGCGTATTTGCTTAAGGTATGATTTTATCGTTTCCATTGGTATAATCTTCAGGTATAACTATGGATTATAGCTGAATCAATCATCTTTTATTATCTTTTAAGGCTGCCTGCGCAGCAGCTAAGCGTGCAATCGGGATACGAAACGGTGAACAGCTTACATAATTCATCTTCATGCGATGGCAAAACTCAATTGATTGAGGATCCCCTCCGTGCTCACCGCAAATCCCTACCTTTAAATCCGCAAACACCTTTCTTCCCCGCTTGATTCCTATTTCAATCAACTGACCAATCCCTGACTGGTCAATAGTCTGAAATGGATCATTAGCAAGAATTCCTGTTTTCAAATATTCAGGGAGGAACCCTCCTAAGTCATCCCGTGAAAAACCAAACCCCATCTGGGTTAAATCGTTAGTACCAAAAGAGAAAAACTCAGCTACCCTGGCTAACTCATCGGCTAATAGGGCGGCGCGCGGAATCTCAATCATTGTTCCAAAGGAGTGAGGAATCCTCTTAAGCTTATATAATGCTTTAACCTCCTGATATACTCTCTTGGCAATCACCAGTTGATTTTCTAATTCCTTAACCTCGCCTACCACAGGAACCATTATCTCTGGATTTGCTTTTAGGCCATGACTAATTAATTCTGCTGCTGCCTCAAAGATGGCACGGATTTGCATCTGGCTAATCTCAGGATAGGTCACCCCTAAACGCACTCCTCGATGCCCCATCATCGGGTTGGATTCACGCAAGCTATCTGCCCTTTGCTCCAGTTTCTCCATACTTATATTTAAACTTTTAGCCAATTCCTCTCTCTGTTCAGGATTATTAGGAACAAACTCATGTAAGGGCGGATCTAATAACCTGATTGTTACCGGTAATCCCTCCATGACCTCAAGCGTCTTTTTGATATCATTCTTCACATAAGGAAAAAGTTCATCCAGGGCCTGACTGCGCTCAGAGGCATCGCCCGATATAATCATCTTACGCAGAAAAAACAAGGGCTTCTCTGAGCCTTTACCATAAAACATATGCTCGGTACGAAAGAGCCCAATTCCCTGCGCACCGAATGCACGTGCCCGCCGGGCATCCTCGGGCGTATCGGCATTGGTACGAATCTTAAGCTTGCGTGCGCGGTCGCAGAGTTTAAGGAAATCATTGAAAACCTTATTTTCTTCTGACACAGACACCATCGGTAGCTTTCCTTCATAGAGCAACCCCTTGCTACCATTGAGCGTAATCCAATCGCCCTCCTTGAGTGTTTTACTATCTACGCCTAGATACTTGTCTGCGTAATTAATATCTAATCCGCCACAACCTACAATGCAGCACTTTCCCCAACCACGGGCAACCAAAGCAGCATGGGAGGTCATGCCTCCCCTTGCCGTCAGAACTGCCACGGCAGCACGCATACCCTCAACATCCTCGGGGTTAGTTTCCTCGCGCACCAGGATTACTTTTTTCCCTTCCTCTTTCCATTTAACCGCATCAGATGCAGAGAAAACAATCTGGCCTGAGGCACCGCCTGGCCCAGCAGGTAACCCCTTGGCTAAAGGGCTATGCGCTCTTTCTGCCACAGGGTCAATAATTGGATGCAGTAATTCATCTAGCTGTTCGGGGGTAACCCGCTTTACTGCCTCTTTGTCGGTAATTAATTTTTCTTTATACATATCAAAAGCCATAGCCACAGCTGCCGGACCATTGCGCTTACCTACGCGCGTCTGCAGCATAAACAAGCGGCCATCCTCAATGGTAAATTCAATATCCTGCATATCATGATAGTGCCTCTCCAGGCGACTGCGGATTTTAGCAAGTTGATTATAAATCGCCGGCATCACCTTTTCCAAACTAGGTAAATCTTTATTGTGCTCACTCTGGGAATACTCATTGATTGGTGCCGGCGTGCGAATACCGGCCACAACATCTTCGCCTTGTGCATTAATCAAGTATTCACCATAGAACTGATTCTCGCCATTCCCGGGGTTGCGCGTAAAGCCAACGCCCGTAGCTGAATTTGGCCCGAGATTGCCAAAAACCATAGTCTGCACGTTTACTGCTGTGCCCCATTCATCAGGAATACCTTCAATCCGCCGATAAGATATAGCACGCTTGCCATTCCAAGAAGAAAATACTGCTCCCACTGCTCCCCAAAGTTGAGCATTGTGCTCATCTGGAAAATCCTTACCTAATACCTCCTTTACCTTCACCTTGAATAAATTACAAAGCTTCTTTAAATCTTCTGCATCTAAATCGATATCCGATTCTATCTGCTTGGCTTCCTTCATCTGGGACATTATCTTCTCCAGCTGCCGACGAATACCCTCTCCTTCACCCTTCGGTTCAATACCCGCAGCCTTCTCCATTACTACATCTGAATACATCATCATCAAACGCCGGTAAGCATCGTAAACAAACCGCTGATTGCCTTGAGTTTTTTTAATTAAGCCGGGTATGGTCCTTGAGGTTAAACCAACATTAAGCACTGTTTCCATCATTCCGGGCATTGATTTCCTTGCCCCCGAACGCACAGAAACCAGGAGTGGGTTATTGGTGTCTCCGAATTTTTTATTCATCAACACCTCTACCTTCTTCATTGCCTGGCCTACCTTATTCTTTAAGCCAGCAGGGTAACGCTTTCTATTTTTATAATAATAGGTACAAACCTCGGTCGTAATCGTAAACCCCGGCGGAACAGGTAAGCGCAAATCTTTATGCCCGGCCATCTCCGCCAAATTCGCTCCCTTTCCACCCAAGAGCTCTTTCATTTTTCCATGACCATCTGCCTTTCCACCGCCAAAGAAGTAAACCCCGTTAGAAACTTTCTTTCCCCTGCCAACCTTCTTACCCCTAGAAACTTTTTTGTTTCTAACGGGGTGAACGTATTTCGCTGCCATTTCAAAAATCCTCCTTTTACTTTAACCAGCCAATCTTTGCTTTAGATAATCCTTTAGTTTATCTATACCTATACGGTCCTGGTTCATTGTATCTCTATCCCTTACCGTTACCTTCCTATCCTCTAAAGACTCCACATCAACGGTCACGCAATACGGCGTACCCACCTCATCTTGACGCCGATAAAGCTTCCCGATTGCTGCTGTATCATCATAAACACAAAAATACTTCTTTTTTAAATCTTGGCAAATATTCCTGGCGAGTTCAACAATCTCTGCGCGATTAGTTAACAGAGGCAAGACCGCTACTTTTATCGGAGCTAAATCCTTATGCAGGCTTAAGAATACCCTCTTTCTTTTCTTTACCTCTTCCTCGCGATAAGCATCAACCAAAAAAGCCAGTGTCGTTCGATCCACTCCGCCGGAAGGCTCAATAATATAAGGATAAAATCTTTCCTTGGATTCAGTATCAAAATATCTGAAATCCTTGCCAGAGGACTCCCCATGCTGCTTTAAATCAAAATCAGTACGGTTAGCAATTCCTTCTAATTCCTGCCAGCCAAAGGGAAATTTATATTCAATATCTGTGCAGGCAGCAGCATAATGCGCAAGCTCATCCTGCCCATGCAGGCGCTTACGTAGGTTTTCCTTTCTTATGCCCAAATTTATATACCAGTTAAATCTATCCTCAATCCACTCTTCTAATTTTTTATCTGCGTGATCAGGATGAACAAAATACTCTATCTCCATCTGTTCAAATTCTCGCGTGCGAAAGGTGAAATTCCCCGGAGTAACCTCGTTCCTGAATGCCTTGCCAATCTGAGCCAACCCAAAGGGCAGCTTTGGATGACAGCTATCCAGGACATTCAAAAAATTAACAAACATGCCCTGCGCTGTTTCCGGCCGAAGATAAAGCAAGCTAGCCTTATCCTCCACTACTCCTTGATAAGTCTTAAACATAAGATTAAATGGCCTGGCCTCGGTCAGTTTACCGCCGCAGTCCGGGCAAATATTTTTATCCTTAACCCCGTTAGAAAGTCCCTTCCCCTTAGGAGACTTCTTTCTAACGGGGTTAAGGTCAGCGATTTTAAATAACTTATGGCAGGTTTTACAATCACTTTTGTAATCATGAAATTGCTTGATATGCCCTGAGGCATCCCAGACATTGGGGTGCATGAGAATTGCTGCATCCATGCCGTAGATATCATCCCGGCAGTGAACATTTGCCTTCCACCATGCTCTTTTTACATTATTCTTAAACTCAACACCGAAAGGACCGTAATCCCAGGTATTACTTAGCCCCCCATAGATATCGGAATTGGCAAAAATAAAACCTCGCCGCTTGCAAAGAGAAACAATATTATCCATCAAATCATCGCCCATAATCCAACCCTACTTTTTAGGGACACCCTTTCTGTCGTTTGGGGGACACCCTTGCGCTGAATACGAGGATGTCCCCTAAAACCTAAAAAATGCCAAATTTTTCAATTCAGGGACACCCTCCCGATTGGCGCAAAGGGTGTCCCTAATATTACTTGAGCTTTTTAAGCTCCTCTTCTTTTATCGTGAAGCTATGTTCTTTAGTGGGAAACCTACCTTCAATAACCTCTTTCTTATAATCCTGGATTGCCTTCTCAATTTGAGAGGATAGATTAATATACTGTTTAACAAATTTTGGCTTGAAGCGCTCAAATAAACCCAATAAGTCGTGGGTTACCAAAACTTGGCCATCACAACTCGCTCCTGCACCAATGCCAATTGTCGGTATCTTTAATTTACGAGTAATAATCTCGGCTATCTTATCCGGCACGCACTCAAGGACAATAGAAAAGCAACCGCATTTTTCTAAATCCTGTGCCTGTTGGATTAACCTCTCTGCAGCCTGAGCATCTTTTCCCTGAACCTTAAATCCACCTAACTTATCTGCGGTTTGAGGCGTAAGCCCAATATGCCCCATCACCCCAATGCCTGCCTTTATGATCGCCTCGGTTACCTCCAAGCACTGGTTAAACCACTCCAGTTTTACTGCATCGCAACCTGCCTCATCAATAAATCTCTTGGCATTCATTACTGATTCAGCAGGGTTAACCTGATAAGATTCGTAAGGCATATCTCCGATAACCAACGTAGATTTTATCCCGCGCGTTACTGCCTTGGCATGATGAATCATTTCCATCATCCCCACCTGCGTTGTTGACTCCAAGCCCAATACTACGTTTGCCAAGGAATCACCCACCAGAATCATATCAATACCTGCGCGATCAATCAGAGAAGCCAGAGGAAAATCATATGCAGTAAGCATAGTTATCTTTTCGCCTCTTTGTTTCTTCGTGATAATATCGTTTATCGTTATTTTATTGCCTTGCATATATCCCCCCCGAGTTGCTTAAAGCAACTTTCTTACATACCGATCAATCTCAACCGCTGCCTTCTTTCCTGCACCCATTGCGGAGATTACTGTATCCGCGCCAGTAATTATATCGCCTCCGGCAAAAACTCCGGAGATTGAAGTCATCAAATTCTCATCCACCCAGATTGTACCATTAGGATTAATTTTTAAATTCGGCGTAACCTTAGCAAGTAAGGGATTCGGCTTTTGGCCAACGGCCACAATCACTGTATCCACATCAAGGACAAAGTTGGAATTTTGCACCGGTACAGGTCGCCTTCTGCCTGAATCATCAGGCGCACCTAATTCCATCTTTATGCATTCTAAACCACACACAAAGCCATCTTTATCGCTCAGTATCTTTATCGGCTGGGTAAGTAATCTAAACGGCAAACCCTCAGACTTGGCATTCTCGATCTCCTCTCTACGCGCAGGCATCTCTTTTTCTGTGCGTCGATAAACCAATTGGGTCTGTCTGCCTAATCTAATTGCCACGCGTGCGCAATCAAAAGCCACATTGCCCCCTCCGATTACGGCAACCCTACTGCCAATATTTATCGGTGTGGCATATTCAGGAAACCGATAAGCCTTCATTAGATTTATCCGGGTGAGGAACTCATTTGCCGAATAGACGCAACCCAGGTTCTCACCGGGTATAGCCAAAAATTGTGGCAGGCCAGCACCAACAGCAAGAAAAATTGCCTGTACACCCTGAGCAAATAAATCAGAAAGGGTTAGCGTTCGACCGATAAGAACATCGGTATCCAACCTTACGCCCAGGCTCTCAATGTATTCCAGTTCTTTATGGACAATTACCTTGGGCAAACGGAATTCCGGTATCCCATAACTCAATACGCCACCAGCAATATGTAATGACTCAAAGAGCAAGACTGAATAACCTATTTTAGCAAGATCTGCTGCTGTTGTCAAGCCAGCGGGACCACTTCCCGCTATCGCAACTTTGGAATCTCGGACTTCGGATTTCCGCATAAGGCATTCCCCTGCCAACCGAGGACTAACAACCGAAGACTTATCTAATTCACAATCTGCTGCGTATCTTTCTAATGCGCCAATATTAATCGGGACATTCTTTTTATTGAGTAGGCATAGTTTTTCGCATTGATCTTCCTGAGGACACACTCGACCACAGATTGCTGGCAGATTATTCTTCTCCTTTATCTTCCAGAGCGCTTCCCTGCGTCTACCCTGGAGGATAAAACTAATAAAGGCGGGAATATCTATTCCTATTGGGCAGCCATCAATGCATTTCGGCTGCTTGCACTGAAGACACCTCTTTGCTTCCGCGATTGCCTGTTCTTCAGAAAGGCCTTGTGAGACCTCATTAAAATTCTTAATTCTTTGTTTGGGTAACTGCTGTCTGACTTTTTGTCGCATAATCTATTTTATTTGATTTGGGGCACCCTCCCGATGCCGAATATAGTGTTTCTTTGAAGTATCTCTTCGGCATCCCGAAGTTAAACCTCAAAGAGTAACTACATTCGGGGTTGGCGCAAAGCCTGCCTGTCCCTGCCAGCCGACAGGCTGGGGCAGACAGGGCAGACAGGGGCGTCCCCCGATTAGCTCAAAGGGTGTCCCTGATTATCTGTTCTTGGGCCTTAAATTGATTAACCCTTTTCCCTAGTTCTTGGAAATTGACCAGATGACCATCAAAATCTGGTCCATCCACACAGGCAAATTTAGCCTGATCCCCAACTGAACATCGACAAGAGCCACACATTCCTGTTGCATCTACCATGATCGTATTCAGGCTGACGATAGTTTTTATCCTAAATGGGCGTGTCAAATCTGATACAGCACGCATCATCACTATCGGGCCAACCGCATAGATTAAATGCGTTTGCCTGTTTGCTCGTTTGTCTGTTTTCCCGTCCAAAATTTCCTTCAGCAGTTCAGTAACAAAACCCTTCCTACCATAAGAGCCGTCATCTGTGGTAATATAAAGCTCATTACAGACAGCCCTCATCTCCTCCTCTAAAATAAGTAGTTCCTTATTGCGAGCACCAATGATACTTACCACATCATTGCCTGCCTGTTTAAATGCCCCCGCGACAGGAAGAATTTCTGCTATGCCCACCCCGCCGCCGATACAAATTACCTGCCCAAGCTTTTTAATTTCTGTGGCATGGCCGAGAGGGCCTAAGATATGTGCGATACAATTGCCAATCTCTCTAGCAGCTAATTTATGCGTGGTAAAACCTACATCTTGAAGAATTAAGGTAATTATCCCCCTCTGGCGATCCCAATCTGCCATGGTCAAGGGGATGCGTTCACCCTTGTCGTCATTAATCACAACTACAAACTGGCCCGCCTTGGCCTTTTTAGCAATCAGCGGGGCTTCAACCACAATCTTAGTTATATCCTTGGCCAACCTTTCCTTATTCGTTATTTTGAACATTTAATCAGCCACAACTTACGCAGTCCTAGGACGAGGTAAGTTGTTTGGCGAATTTAACCCCGCACCTTTGCAATATTCATTAATTGAATAATCAAAAGGTGCGGGGTCACTCAACCTCTGTATATATCCTTACTTCGGCATTAAACCTTTTTGCTAATTCCCTGCCTCTTTCTTTTCCTAGAACAAAAATGCTTGTTGCTAAAGCATCCGCGGTCAGGCAATCTTCGGCAACCACGCTCACACTAATGATGCCCGATTCTGCGGGCTTGCCTGTCTTGGGATTCAGGATATGACAGTAGCGTATATTGTTAACAAAAAAGAACTGCTCGTAATCGCCTGAGGTTGCTACCGCTTTATCTTCTAATTCTAAATAGCCGCCAAAATCAGGACTACGCCCTGCCTTTACCCCGCCCCTGCGTGCAGGGGCGGGGTTTATTGCTACACGCCAAGGAATCCCTTGCTTATTGCCTAAGCAATATATATCTCCTCCCGCATTTAGCAGTGCGCTATTTATCCCCGCAAGCCTTAATTTCTTAACTGCGCAATCTATCGCAAAGCCCTTGGCAATGGCTCCCAAATCAATTCTCATTCCCTCAATTCCAAACTCAATAATACTACCATCGATTTCCAATTTGTCAAAACCAATCAATTCAAGTCTTTCTTTAATTTCGGAATCACTAGGCAAGCGATAATCCCGATGATAAAAACCCCATAATTCCATTAAGGGGGCAACGACAACATCAAATGCGCCCTGCGTTGCCTGCCAAAACTCACCCGCCTTGTTAATTACATAAAGCGCCTCTTGACTTACCCTTAGTCTGCCCTGCTTATTTAAACGAGAAACCTCGCTATCGTCTTTATAGTAACTTAATAAATTTTCGATCCTCTTTATCTCCTTGAAGGCGATATCTGCGGCCTGCCGATCAGGAGAAATCACCTCAACAATCGTCCCCATCAATAACCGACTATCCTTATATAGAGGTAATCTGCGCTGACAGGCAGTGCCAAATAAAAGCAATATAGCAATATGGCAATAGAGCAATATAGCAATGACTCTTTTCACTTTTTTATTGTCTTTAATAATTCCTCAACGGGAAGGGTGTTAAGCAGGTCTTGCTCCTCCAGCCAGGCTCGCCTGGCCACGAAAATACCAAGAGACATTGTCGCTAATCCACGGATTAGGTGCGCGTCTGTGCCAATTGCTAAACGCACCCCTGCTGTCTTAGCATGACGGGCATTGATATCATTCAAGTCCATTCTGGCGGGAAAGGCATTTATTTCCAAGGCGGTATTGGTTTCTCGGCAGGCTTGCATTATTTGATCAAAATCCAGCTCATAAGCATCACGTACGCCCCAGAGCCTTCCTGTAGGGTGAGCAATAATATGTACATAGCGATTGCGGCAAGCCTTAATTAATCTCTGGGTAAGTTTAGCCTTTGATTGTTTAAAGCCAGTATGAATCGCAGCAATAACAAGGTCGAATTCACGGAGCACCCGATCAGGATAATCAAGTTTACCTTGAGAATCTATATCCACCTCGGTTCCATAGAGGATGCGGAAATCCTTTAGGGTTTTATTTATCCGCTCAATTTCTTCTTTTTTTTTATTTAACTCAGATATAGTCATTCCGCCGGCAATTCTAAGACTCTGGGAATGATCGGTGACTGCAATATAGGAATAATTTCTTTTTTTTGCTGCCTGAACAATCTCTTCTATGGAATTCAACCCATCAGACCAAAAGGAATGCACATGCATATCCGATTGAATCTTGTTTAGATCAACAAGTTCGGGTAACTTATTTTTCATCGCCAATTCTACTTCCCCGTTATCTTCTCTCAGCTCTGGCGGAATATAGCTCATTTTTAGTAATTTAAAAACTTCCTCTTCTGTCCGGCCAGCTAAGAATTTATCCCGCAGGTAAACTCCATACTCGTTAATTTTCAACCCCTTTCTTATTGCCAGAGAACGAAGTTTTATATTGAAGTTCTTTGAGCCGGTAAAGTATAAAAGGGCCGCGCCAAAGGACCGATCCGCAACTACCCGACAATCAACCTGGATATCCTGTTGACTAAGCACTGAAGACTTAGTAGCGCCCTTGGCCTGAATATTTTTTACCAAAGGCAGTTGGGTAAATTTATCCATAACCTTAGCTGGTTTTGAGGATACAATTAAGATATCAATATCTCTCACCGTCTGTTTCTTACGCCTTAAGCTCCCTGCAGGGCTAATTTTTTTAACCCAGGAAAGTTCTTTTAAGGGCCGGATAAATTCATTGGCCACATCAATCGCAACTGCTAAGGGCATCCGCTCCCTGCCTTCTTTTAATAGGGATAAACCTGCCTGGATATTCTCGATTGTCTTTTGCTTTATTCCAAACAAACCGATTAGTTTATTTTTCTTAATTGCCTTTTCTAAATCATCGATATTTTTGATCTTTAATTTTTTATATAGTAGCGCTGCTGTCTTCGGGCCGACAGAAGGAATACTAACCAAATCTAATAATCCCGGAGGTGTGGTTTTTTTTAAATCCTCGTAAAATTTAATTTTTCCCGTAGAGACAAATTCCTTTATTTTATTCGCCAAATCGCGACCAACACCAGGAATATCCAATAATCTGTCCTCGCTAATCAGCATCTGGATATCTTCGGATAACTCCCGTAAATTCTGCGCTGCTCTCTCATAAGCGCGGATGCGGAAAGGATTATCCTGTTCAATCTCTAAAATCTTGGCGATATTGCTAAAGATTTCAGCAATCTTTAAATTTTCCATTTCACTAATTTAACAACCTTATGTTTTAATCGCAGATTACCGCAGATATATCCCCACGCCAAATTTTGCTAGGTTAAATACAATCTGTGGTCATCCGTGAATAAAATCCGTGAGCATCCGTGATTAAATCTTAGTCTATCCTCAAACTATAACTTGACTCAATTGTCCTAATTAAATCAAGAAGAAGGCAATTTACGGGTACGGGTATACCTAAGCTCTGCCCCTGCCGAACAATTACTCCGTTAATAAAATCTATTTCTGTGCGTTTCTTTTTTAAAACATCAGCAAACATTGAGGAAATATTATTGGCCGTGGCAGAACATACTGCTTCTACCTTGGCCAACGGATCATCAAATTGAAGTTTCATTCTTTTTCTTTTGGCAATCTTGGCTGCCTCAGAAACAGCCTGCCGCATAATTGCTTGCGTGCCTTCAAACTCCAATAATTGCCCGTTCTTCAAATGAGTAATCCCCGTAAGCGCATTAATGCCCACATTGATAATCAACTTTGACCAGAGTACTCCTTTTATATCTCGCGAAAGACGAGTAGGAATCCCAACCTGATTAAATAATTGACGAATCTCTCGCAACTCGGAGGTCAACTTGCCGTCGATGCGTCCAATAATTGTTTCGCCAAAACCAGCATGGCGCAAAATTCCTGTCTCAACCAAATTTGCTCCTTGGCTGGTTGTGCCGGCAAATACGCTTTGTCCGCGGAGCAGCTCACTGATTATCTCTACATTACCAATGCCGTTCTGCAAAGTAAGTACGGAGCAATTCATATCGATAATCGGCCGGGCGTAATTTATCACCTCCCTGGTATCGTAAGACTTTACACAAACAATAAAAAGATCGCTCTTCCCAATTTCCTCAGGATTGGCGGAAACCCTCACCCTCCCCTGCCAAGTCCCCGATACCCCCGAAATAGCTATGCCACTTTGGCTTAATTTTTCTGCACGAGCCTTATGTTTGTCCAAAAGCCAAATCTCCTGCTTAGATTTCCCTAGATACGAAGCAAAAAGCGAACCTATTGCCCCGGGACCCGCAATAACTATCTTCATCGCTCTAAACCTCCTTTTGTACTGTCGGGCTTGCGCTCTTTCCATCAG
>JADHWR010000036.1 GCA_016783355.1 Candidatus Omnitrophota bacterium
CACCAATAACTAAATCTCCGGGTAAAACTAACTTCTTCTCAGGTAAAAGCACATGCTCTATCCCCATACAGCCAACTTCAAAATAATTCTTTATCTTTTGTTCTTTAGCGAAATTCCCCAGGGACTTTGCTTGATTAGCGCTCCTTAAATCCTTTGCGGGAGTAAAATGGTCAGGCACAAGGGCAATTTTGTTCGGGGCAAACACTTTCCTGAACCCTAAGTTTTTAAACTTCTCAATTGCTAATGGCGCAGTGATATCGTTGCCTAAAGCCAAATCTACTCTGGCTTCTATAAATTCCCCCGGCCCTATATCTTTTTTGTTAGTGCGCGCTAATAATATCTTCTCAGCAATTGTGTAACCCATAGTTAAAACTCTAAACCCTAAACAACTAAACCCTAAATAAACTCAAAAATTCAAACACTACGATGTTAATTTTCGGCCTTATTTACCATTTTCAAAAAGATAAGTTATTATTCAACAATAGCTTATGAAGATTCTATCCTTTGATTATAGGATTCACGCTGATATCGACGAGAAAATCTGTGTGTATCCTAAAAATCTGTGTGTATCTGTGAAAAAATGCATTTTTAACAAAGTCGTATTCAAATCTTAAAAATTCAACACTGAGCTAAACTTAAAATATTTCGATTTTTTGGATTTGTTTAGAGCTTAGGATTCCGGATTTAGGATTTAATTTTCAGCCTTTAAATTTCTTTAAAACTAGTGTGGCATTATGCCCGCCAAAGCCTAACGAATTAGACATCGCTACATTAACAGGAATTTGACGAGCAAGGTTGGGGACGTAATCCAAATCGCATTCCGGGTCAGGGCATTCGTAATTTATGGTGGGAGGAACAACGCTATTTTTAATTGCTAGGCAACAGATAAGAAACTCTACACCACCAGCCGCACCTAAAAGATGTCCAACCATTGATTTAGTAGAGCTAACCATTACCTTTTTTGCATGCGCGCCCAGAGCCTTTTTTATCGCCATTGTCTCAATTTTATCATTAAGCTTCGTTGAGGTTCCATGGGCATTAATATAATCTACTTCTTCAGGATTCAATCCCGCGTCTCGCAAAGCTGCCTGTATCCCTAAAAAAGCACCTTGACCATCTGGATCAGGGGCAGTTATATGGTAGCCATCGCAAGACATGCCATAACCGGTGATTTCGGCATAAATTTCTGCCTTTCGTTTTGTGGCGTGTTCCAAGGACTCCAAAACTATAACCCCCGCCCCTTCAGACATAATAAAACCGTCTCGCTGGGCATCAAATGGCCGACTTGCTTTTTGGGGTTCGTCATTTCGACAAGAAAGTGCTCGCAAGGCACAAAATCCAGCAAGGGCCATTGGCGTAACACTGCTTTCTGTACCACCAGCAATCATCATATCTGCATCGCCTCGTTCAATAATCTTAAAGGCATCGCCAATGGCATGACTTCCCGAAGCACAGGCAGTAGCCACGCAAGAATTAGGACCTTTGAATCTAAATGTAATTGCCACCCAGCCAGAAGCTTCGTTAACGATCAACATGGGAATTAAAAAGGGAGAGACGCGCGAGGGGCCTTTTTTTAATAATACCTTGTGCTCCTTTTCAATTATCTGTAAACTTCCGATGCCTGAACCAATCAAAACACCAATTCGGTCTCTATTTTCTTTATCCAGATTCAAATTGGCGTCTTCTATTGCTTGCTTCGCTGCAGCAATAGCATATTGCGCGAATTTATCCATCCGGCGGGTATCGCGAAGGGCGATGCCGTAATCCTGGGGATTAAATTGCTTTACCAGGCCAGCAATCTGACTATTAAAATCCGAAACATCAAAACTTGTAATTTTATCGATGCCGGATTCCCCCCCAACTATAGCATCCCAGAAAGAAGCTATCTCATTGCCCACTGGGGAAATTACCCCTAAGCCCGTCACCACCACTCTTCTATCCATCGCTCTCAACCCCCGCCTCGTAGTGTCACCTTGTAGCAGGAAAGGGCGGGTAAAAATTTGCCCCGCTCAACGCGGGGCAGCTATTAATTATCAACTAAAAACTATTGACTTACTTATTACCGGATTTTCCCTCTATATATTTAATCGCATCCCCAACAGTAGTCATTTTTTCCGCATCTTCATCAGGGATTTCAATACCAAATTCTTCCTCTAAAGCCATAACCAGTTCCACAGTGTCTAAGGAGTCGGCTCCTAAATCATCAATAAATGATGCACCGGGAGTTACTTCTTCAGCTTTTACACCTAATTGCTCAGCAATTATCGATTTAATCTTTTCTTCTCCTGCCATTTCTCCTCCTCAAATAAACACATCCGCCACTTCCGATGGCGAATATGTACGAATTTACCTCAGCGCAAATTTTCCTAACTAGATTCAGAGTGTAAAATTAGAACTGAGCACGTTTGGACGAATCCGCCAAAGCACTCTTGGCAAGATGTCCTCGCTTATATCATACCTCCATCCACGATTATTGTCTGTCCAGTAATATAATTCGCTTCCTCGGAAGCTAAAAATAAACACGTACCCGCCACATCCGCAGGATTACCGAATCGCCCCAAAGGTATCGCGCTAATCATCTTCGTTTTTATCTCTTCAGATAACCTCTCGGTCATCTGAGTCTGAATAAACCCCGGGGCAACAGCGTTAACATTTATGTTGCGCGGCCCTAATTCCTTCGCTGTTGTCTTAGTAAGCGCAATTACACCTGCCTTGGAAGCCGAATAATTTGCTTGGCCAATATTACCAATCAAGCCAATAATTGAAGCAATATTGATTATCTTACCTGCCCTTTGCTTTACCATTACCCGGGAAACAGCCTTAATGCAATTAAATGTCCCCCTAAGATTTACATTTATCACTGCCTCCCATTCAGCTTCGCTCATTCTTAGGATAAGATTATCGCGGGTAATTCCGGCATTGTTAATTAATATATCAATCTTTTTAAATTTGTCAAGAATTTTATTTAATGTATTCTGGACTTGGGGATAGTCAGTGACATCTAATGTCTCTGCCTCGACATTTCTCCCCAAAGCCCCAATTTCTTGCTTCGTCTTTGCTGCTTGTTCAAGATTTACATCCCCGATAATAATATCCGCTCCCTCGCGAGCAAAGGCCAAGCAAATCTGACGCCCGATGCCCTGCGCCCCACCGGTTACTAAAGCAACTTTATCTTTCAGTCTCATCTTCCGTTACCTCCTTAATGGGACCACGATTTACGCGACTGTAAGGAGCGTAAATCATATGGTCGAATTAATCCCGCAGCTTAAACTAAAATTATCGAAGAGAATTTTATAACATCTTCTTGAGGCGGGACCTCATCTAGGTCTATATAATTTTCATTTGACCTCCTTGTAATCGCTGGAAAGAATATCTTCTTTTTTGCCAATATTTATCACCTCTGCGCTGGGGTCAATTTTACGAATTAGCCCTTTTAGAACTCTCCCTGGGCCAATCTCGAAGAACTTATTCACTCCTTGCTTAATCATGAACCTGATTGACTTCTCCCAAAGAACCGAAGAAGTCAGCTGCTTGATTAGGTTATCCTTAACTTGCTCACAGGTATATTGGGGCAGAGCAATAACATTACTAATCACAGTAACGCTTGGTTCTTTTATATTTACACCTTTTATTATCTCGACTAATTTCTCGCGTGCCGGCTGCATCAAAGAAGAATGAAAGGCACCGCTTACTTCTAAATTAATTGCGTGCCTTGCACCTTGCCTTAAAGCTAAATCATTGGCTTTATCTACTGCTTCTATTGATCCGCTGATAACCACCTGCCCCGGACAATTCAGGTTAGCAATCTCTGCACCTGATTCCTGAACAATCTTTTCTATTATATCCAAATTTAAACCCAAAATAGATGACATCTTGCCTGGATTTTCCCTTGCTGCCTCATCCATAAATTTGGCGCGGCTAGCCACAAGACAAAGACCGTCCTCAAAGGACAAAGCACCGGCAGCAACCAATGCAGTATACTCCCCTAAACTTAAACCAGCCATATACTCGATACTCGATACTCGATACTCGATACTCGAATTAAATGCTGCTAAGGCAGCGATACTTGTGGTAAATATTGCCGGTTGACAGTTTGCTGTTCGAGCTAACTCTTCATTCGGACCATCAAAACACAGTCTGGAAAGCGAGAAATGCAAGACCTCATCCGCTAGGTCAAAGACTTCTCTACTTTCAGCGAAGGCTTTATAGAAGTCTCTGCCCATGCCGACATATTGCGCCCCCTGGCCGGGAAAAATAAAAGCAATCATCTCTTCTGTTCTCTCCATATTGCCTCCAATTGGCTTAGATTATCATTGGCCTCTTTTGACTGTGGATATATCTCTAATGCTCCTAAAAATTCATTCTTCGCATCTGAATATTTATGCATTAATTTATAACTTATTCCAGAATTTATATAGGCAGGTAAAAAGCGGGGATTTATATGTTTTGCCTTGTTAAAGTAATCCAATGCTTCCCCGTATAATCCTTGCTTGTTATAACAACTACCTAATTCTGTATAGATCCTCGCTGAGTTGGGAAAAACCCCCAGCGCCTGTAAATACATCTGTTCTGCTTTGGAAAATTTACCCCTGCGATTATATAATCTACCCAAATAGATTGACGCGAGGGCAAAAGAGAAAGGCCGGAATAGCTCAGGATTCCGGGACAATGACAATACCGTATTAAATTCTTTTTCCACTTCTTCCTCTTTCCCATACTTTAATAATGCAACCCCCAAACCCGCATGCGCCGTTGCGCTTAAGGGGTATTTTTTACAAATAGAGGAATACAATAGCACATCGTTCCTCCAGCTGACATTTACAGAAACAGTAAATATCAAGAAATAGGCAAAGCAGGAAAGAACGAATATACGCCGCGCCAAGAACATATTGGACAAGAATTTGCAATTCTTATTCCAGATCTTTATAAAAAAAAGTCCAAACGCGCAAGTAACCCCTAAAAAAGGAATATAAAGATAGCGATAGGCAACAGAAATTCTTAAAGAATAAATAAAATTACTCACCGGCACAAACCAGATAAAAAACCAAAGAACAGAAAAAGCGACTCCCCTAAGAGCCTTTAACCTCATTAAAAAAACATAAGCAGAAAACGCGATTATAATTACCGCCAAAATAACCCATGTATAGTGCAGTGTTATCGGACTTAATATGGGCACTAGATCCTTAGGAAATAATATATCCTTAAGGTATGCGCCTAAGGTGTAAGGCATTTGCAGGAAATTATAAAAGAAACTGCCGACAGTAATCGGCATTTGGATTATTTTCTGCTGCGGCGGGAAGACGAAGAAATAAATAAAGACATAAAATATATCAATAATAAAATATAATAAATAAATTTTTGCGTTAATGAGAATTTTCCTAAACTGGAAATTCGTATGAAAAAGGTCGCCGGCAATCAAGGCTAAAGGCAAGACAATGGCGATCTCTTTAGAAAAGATAGCCAGAAAAAAAGAAAGTAAAGAAGCAAATAAATATGTCCGCCTTTGCTTGCTGGATATAACTCTATATTTAAAATATAAAATAATAGACAAAACGGAAAATAAAAAAACTAATACATTCGGCCGAAAGCCAGTGCAATTAACTACCCCTGCATTCAGTGGATGTATGCCAAATAAAAGAGCAGAAAACAACGAGAGCAGTTGATTCTTAAACAAGGCATTAAGTAATAAGTAAATTAAAATGGCATTGATTATATGCAATAGAATATTAGTAAATCGATATCCCCGCGGATTCAATTTAAACAAGGCGTAATTTAGGAAATAGGTTAATGTTACTACTGGCCGATAGGTAGTTTCTCCTGAGCCGATATTATATGTGCCCATATTGAATGTCATCTCCATGGGATGGCTTAGATATCTGCGATCAAATATCAAAGAGGTATTTCTCCAAGATTTTATAAAATCATTATCAACAATTACGAAGTAATCATCATAAATAAAATCACCGACCAATGAATTAGCATATGCAATAAATATTATTAAAATAATTAAAATAAAATGTTTTTTCATCTGGTGAACCTTAGCCTTAACAGCGTGAAAAATGCATCTAGTACTTTTATTAGATTCAGTTTCGAAGAACCCGCGCAGCGAAGTTCAAACTCAATGGGCACCTCCTTAACCTTAAAGCCTTGCTTAAGAATGTGGAAATTAATTTCCTCTACGATCGAGGGACCGGTAGATTTTAGTTTATCTAAATCGATCCTTTCCAAAACGTTTTTTCTAAAACAGCGAAATCCAGAGGTAGCATCCAAAACATTTATACCCAATACAAATCGGCAAAAGTACTGAGCCAGAAGACTTAAGCATTCTCTTCGTAAACCCCTACCAATAACCTTTCCACCGCGGGCCCTCCTTGAACCAATAACCACATCGCAATCTTTAATTTTTTCCAAGAATAAAGGTATATATTTTGGGCGATGGGAAAAATCTGCATCCATTTCAATAATATAATCCACGTTCTGCTTTAGTGCATATTTAAACCCAACGATGCCTGCTAAACCGCGCCCCTGTCGATCAAATCTATGGATAACTGACAAGCGAGGCAGTGCTTTGCTAATCTTCTCGAGAATCTTGCCAGTCCCATCGGAAGAATTATCATCGACAACTAAAATGCTAATATCCAAATTCAAACCTAAAATCTCACTGATTAAATTCTCTATATTTTCTTGTTCATTATAAGTGGGAATGAAAACTAAGGCGTGCATTTAATGATAAGTTTTTCTATGGCAACAAAAACATTATCCGGTTTTATCAAATTCATGCAGTTAATTTCTTTCACACACTGCCTTCTATAGCAGGGGCGGCATTCTATTGGGGAAATTACCTTGAGACCTCGGCCGTATAAATCGATCTCCTGATCGC
Source organism: Candidatus Omnitrophota bacterium (assembly GCA_016783355.1). Classification (GTDB taxonomy): domain Bacteria; phylum Omnitrophota; class Gorgyraeia; order Gygaellales; family JAHJCI01; genus BS750-G32. The sequence goes on from JADHWR010000036.1 coordinate 6,881, forward strand.
AGGTGGGTCCAAAAAGCGCAACTACAAATTTTTTAAGTGCTATGGCGATATGTAAGGCGGTGGTATCGGCGCTAACAATCAAAGAACAGGTATTAATAATCGCGGCGAATTGTCTAAGACTGTGCCCACAACCAATATCGTAAACAGAACTGCCCACCTGAGAAATTATACGGGCATTGCGTCGGCGCTCCCTTGGTCCCCCCAATAAGAAAATCTGCATATCCGTATGGTCTTGGATTAAACGAATTAATTCAACAAACCCTTCTTCTGTCCAGGCCTTATTAGCAAAGCGACCGCCCGCGCCGGTATTCAAACCAACTATACCCTTGTCCCTATCCACCCCAATTTTATCTAATTGCCTCTGCGTATATTCATTATCAAGGTCTGAAATATTTAAAATGTATTCTTCATTTTTATAATTGAGTTTCGCGATATCAAATATTAGCTGTGGATAAGTTTTCTTATTTTGGTGAAATTTAAGTTCATTGGATAAACCTAACTCCCACGCATAGCGACTTTCCTTATTATAGGGAATTACGTTGCCGGTCTTTGAATCAAAGCCAAAACCAAATTTATTCTTCGCTTTTATCTGATTAGCTAAAACTACTGCTTCTATTTCCTTATCTAAGCAAATCAATATGTCGAACTTCTCTGCCTTTAACCGTTCGACAGCTGCTAAATCATAAACCAATAAGCGATCAATGCCACTGTTGTTTTCTAATAGCCCTACAGCTTCTGCCTGGGTAATCCAGGTAACGAAACTGTGGTGATATTTCTTTCTCAGTCCGGATAAAATCGGGGTAGTTCTTAATACATCTCCTACTGCCGCGAGTTTTATAATCAGAATTTTTTTCCCTTGGGTTTGGTAGTTCTGGCAGGCTAAGCAGGTAAGATTATAAAAACAGGGTTGATCGCCCTTATAATTTCGACAGTCTCGACGTACATAAAGATTCGGCTTCATCTACGCTCGCTACCACTTGATCACGCAGGCGCCCCAAACTAATCCTCCGCCAAAAGCATCCAGAAGCACAATATTACCCCTTTTAATGTGGTTGGATTTGGCTGCTTCGCAAAGAGCGATTGCTGTCGACGCTGAAGACATATTGCCATATTTATCAATATTGAGGTAGATCTTCTCGGCAGGCAAGCCAAGTCTCTTTGCCATGTTTAAGAGGATTCGCGTATTTGCCTGATGAGGAATTACGCAATCTATATCCTTACACTCAAGGCCCGCGCGCCTTAACGCCTCTTGAGCTGCGTCAGTCATAATCTTAACTGCAAGTTTAAACAATTCATTGCCACGCATTTTAATATAGTGCAGGCGCTTATCTATGCTCTGGTGAGTAGTAGGATTTCGTGAGCCACCACCCGGCAACATTAATAAATCGCTCAATAAGCCATCACTGCCTAAATATGTAGAGAGGATTCCTCCGGAAGTAACCGGTGCTAAAACGGCTGCCCCCGCACCATCGCCGAATAATATACAAGTATTTCTGTCCTGCCAATCGGTAATCGAAGAAAGAACTTCGCTGCCAATAACTAAGGCGTTTTTATAAGTGCTACAAGCAATAAATTGTTGCGCAACCACTAATGCATAGACAAAACCCGCACAGGCTGCGGAGACATCAAAACAAACAGCGTTCCTCGCCCCTAAGGTACGCTGTACAAAACAAGCGGTAGAAGGAAACTGCATATCAGGACTAATTGTAGCTACAATAATTAAATCTACATCAGCAGCCAAGATCCCTGCCTCCCTCAATGCCTGCCTGGCTGCATTCACCGCTAAATCACTAGCTGCCTGGTTAGGAGATACTAAGCGTCGTGTCTTTATACCGGTGCGCGTAGTAATCCACTCATCGGAGGTATCCACCATCTTCTCTAAGTCAAGATTACTTAGAATCTTATCAGGAAGATATTCTCCTACACCTACTATTCCTACCTTGCGCATATTCTTCCACCAAGCGCTTACGCGCGCGGCACCCCCCCGCACGTAAGCGTAGGGTCATCCTCCTCTTATTGTCTCAATAATTCTCTCGTTGACCCTATACTCCACTTCTTCTTTTGCCCGGCAAATAGCATTCTTAACTGCTGAGGCATCAGAACGACCGTGACCAATGATCACTACGCCATTGACCCCCAAAAGCAGCGCCCCGCCATATTCGGAATAATCAATCTGCTTTTTAAGTCGTGATAAGCTTACACTTAAAAAAGCAGCGCCAATCATTCCGAGAAGATTAGACTTAAGGTGCCGATGAAAAAATGCATAAAGTGTTTCTGCCAGGCTCTCAGAAACCTTAAGGGCAATATTGCCCACAAAGCCGTCGCTAATGATAATATCGCATTTTCCAGAAAAAAGGTCCTTACCTTCAATGTTGCCGGCAAAATTTAGGTGACTTTCGGAAAGTAAATGGTGGGCCTCCTTTGCAAAACCCGTACCCTTACTCGCCTCTTCTCCTATATTAAGCAGTCCGATTGAAGGCCGAGGCTTATTCAGAATATGACAAAAATAGGCATCGGCCATAAGGCCGTATTGCAATAGATGTAACGGCTTGGGATTTATATTAGCGCCGACATCAATAATTAAAGAACTACCTTTTAAGGTCGGGACATTTATGGCGATACCTGGACGCTCAACTCTAGGAAGCATACCTAAGATCAACGTTGCTGCACAAACCACTGCGCCTGTATTGCCCGCGCTGAAGAATGCATCTGCTTTTCTTTCCTTAATTAAATTTAACCCGACAGAAATAGAAGATTCTCTTTTTTTTCTTATGCTTAAAGCTGCGGGCTCAGACATCTGAATCACTTCGGAGGCGGGATAAATTGAAATATAATCTTTAGGGTATTTATATTTCAGAAGAAATGGCTCTATTTGATTAGGGATACCAACTAGCTCAATGTTAATTTTATATTCTTGCGCTGCTTTGATTGCGCCACTAATCACTACCTCGGGTGCCCAATCGCCCCCCATTGCATCAACAATAATTTTCACTCTCGCTATCCCTTCTTTCTTACTTGCACTGGATTAGTTCAAAATCCCTCTTGACTCCACTGCCTGTCCTTTATTCGTCCGCATCCCCTACTCTAAATAGGCTGTCACGAAACTAATTTTAGCCTATGATTACAGCGATTTTTAAAAAGATTAAAGCGATTATCTCGTCGATAAATAATCTCTGTAATCAAGGGCGGCACTTTTGTGGCGCCCTATACTCTACACTCAGAGATTATCTGCGAAACTTTTTCTTTTTCTCCTTAATCTCGATAATCTGCTTGCCTTGGTAGTACCCACAAAAACCACATACCCGATGGGGCAATTTCAATTGCTTGCATTGCGAACAAAGCACAAGAGCAGGATTACCCAACTTCCAGTGAGTCCTTCGTTTTCTACCGCGTGTTTTAGAATGTTTTCTTTTTGGTAGTGCCATCTTCCTCGCTCCTACGTCGCTACGGAGTTATAAGTCAGAAGTTCTCAGGCTTATACCTATGGCTTATAATCCATAATTTCTAACTTACACACTAACTTGTCGTCTTAATTTTGTTTTTTAGTGCCTGATAGACAAAATCTGGCACAAAACAGGATATATCTGCCCCCAAACTCACTACCTCTTTCAATAACTTCGAAGAAAGATAGCTGTATCCTTCCTGAGGCATTAAAAATATCGTTTCAATATCCGCAGCGAGCTTACGATTGGTTAAGGCCATCTGGAATTCGTATTCGAAATCGGAAATCATCCGTAAGCCGCGAATTAAAACGTTTACTCCCTTTCTGTGAGCATAATCAACCACTAGCCCTTCAAAATCATCGACAATAATTCCGGGTATATCGGAAGTTACCTTTTTAAGAAATTCAACCCTCTCCCCTATGGTAAACAAGGGTTTTTTCTGAGGATCGCGCGCAACAGCAATAATTACCTCAGAAAATATGCGACTTGCCCGTTTGATCAGGTCTATATGTCCGTAAGTTATCGGATCAAATGTTCCTGGATAAATTGCTTGTGGGGTCATATTGTAGTATTAGTCGCCTCTCTATAGAATGACAGGATTGTATCTCCATATTTCGCCTGCTTGATTAATTTTAAACTCGCGATTATTTTCGGCAGGATATCCTTCTTGAAATGCTGGCAGATAATCAACCCATTGCAGGCTACTATATCATGGCGACCGATAGTTTTCAAGGTTTTTTCTGCCAAGCCTTGATAGTAAGGAGGATCAAGAAAGATACTATTGAATTTTTGTTGGTTTTTAAAAAACATTGGAATTGCACGAAAAACATCCATCGGCAGTATCGATTCGTAATCCGAGATCCTTGATCCTTGTTTTTTATCTAACGCCCTAAAGCCGGTACCTAAAGCCCTGGATCCTGTATCCAGTATTTCAATATTCTCCTTAATCATCTCGCAGCATCGCCTGTCCTTCTCTACAAACACTGTTTTGCTTACGCCTTGAGATATCGCTTCTAAGCCCACAGCGCCTGAGCCAGCATAGAGATCCAAAAAAGCCTCCCCCCTTACATCATCTAGAATATCAAATAATGCCTTACGCACCTTATCCTGGGTAGCTCGGATGTCTTTTGGCCTTTTGATTATTCTACCCTTATATTTACCAGAGATTATATGCATATCCTTTCTCTATCTTAACGCCAGAAAAAAATCCTAAATTCGAAATCCTAAATTCTAAACAAATCCAAATGTTCAAATGTTCAAAACCAAAGCTCTTGTTTTGGTCATTGGAATTTTGGTAATTGGAAATTATTTAGGATTTAGTGCTTTGGTCATTAGGATTTATTTTTCTTTTTTTATCCTACAGTCACATACTTCTCATAGCTAGGAAATTTTTGTTTTAATCTTTTCCGTAGTGATAAATTCTGCCGCCATTCTAAATTTGGGTCTAAACTTATCAGACGCCTGGCTTCTGCCCTTGCTCGCTTAAGAAGTTGTAATTGGGTTAGGGGATCAGCGATCTTTAATTCTGAAAGCCCATGCTGTCTTTCACCGAAAAATTCACCCGGGCCTCGAATCCTTAGATCCTCCTCAGCGATACGAAAACCATCAGTATAATCTACCATCGCCCTAATTCTGCGCTTAGCCTCCTCAGTCTGTGAACGAGAAATCAATATACAATGAGACTCGTATTCCCCCCTGCCAATGCGGCCGCGTAATTGGTGTAGCTGACTTAAGCCAAATCTCTCTGCATGTTCAATAACCATAACGGAGGCATTAGCTACATCTATCCCCACTTCTAAAACTGTAGTAGCTACCAAGATATCTATCTTG
>JADHWR010000037.1 GCA_016783355.1 Candidatus Omnitrophota bacterium
ATCTTTGGCTTGCAGGAAGCCTTGATTCTTCGCGCTGATCAGGTTGAGATATATACAGATAGCCAGTTGCTTTGTCGACAGATAAATAATGAATATAAAATAAAGAGTCCTAACTTAATTGGTCTTTATCATCAGGTTCGGCATTTATTATCTGCTTTTGTTTATTCCAAAGTGCAATATATCTCTCGCGATAAGAATCAAGGAGCAGATAAATTAGCAAAGAAGGCAGCACTGAGGAGGAAATAAGCGTAGGCCAGGGTGGCTGCTCTGTACTTTTAGGTGCAGAGAGGAAAGTCCGAACTCCAAAGGGTAGCGCGGTCGCTAACGACGACTTTCGGTATTAATACCGAAAAGGAAAGTGCCACAGAAAATATACCGCCCCGCCCTCTTAGAGGGCGGGGTAAGGGTGAAAAGGTAGCGTAAGAGACTACCGGGTTGTGCGTGAGCACAACCGCAAGGCAAACCCCGCGCGGAGCAAGATCATACAGAGACACGTCCCATTAGAAACATCGTTTCTAATGGGACGAGGGCTGGTCCCGGTCCATCATAAGTCTCGGGTAGATCGCTAAATCCATATGGTAACATCTGGATAAGAGAAATAGCCACTAAAACAGAATTCGGCTTATTGGCCTGCGCCATTTAGAATTTAAAAATCAGAGTAGCGTAGAGCTGATAGCGTATAGTTCCACAGTGATAGTTTTTCCAAACACTGTGCGCTAGGTGGTAAATTTATCCGCTAAACGCTATCCGCTAAACGCTAAACAGGGGGGGTATATTATGTCTGGTCATTCAAAATGGGCAAGTATAAAACATAAAAAGGCAGCTACAGATGCGAAGAAAGGGCAACTTTATACTAAGGTGATCAAAGAAATTACTATAGCGGCGCGCAATGGGGGAGGTAATCCCGACAAAAATCCGGCCTTGCGGGTAGCAATGGCTAAAGCCAAGGAAGTAAATATGCCTTCTGATAATGTCAAAAATGCAATAAAAAGAGGAACCGGGGAGTTGCCCGGTGTTACTTACGAGACAGTAATTTATGAGGGTTATGGCCCAGCAGGCGTAGCAATTATGGTCGAGGCACTTACAGATAATAAAAATCGCACCACCGCAGAGCTACGTAATATCTTTTCAAAAAAGGGCGGTAATCTTGCGGGCAGCGGTTCGGTCAATTGGATGTTTACTAAAAAGGGTTATATTTTAGTAGATAAAAGTCAATCCGAGGAAGAGGAGCTAATGGCGTTAATTTTAGAAGCAGGAGCAGAAGATATGGAATCTTCGGATGATAATTACGAAATTACCACTGATGTGCAAGATTTAGAGTCGGTTAAAAAAGCACTTAATGATAAAGGGATTACTCCTCAGGTTGCCGAGATGACCATGATACCTTCATCTACAATTAAGGTTACTGCGGTTAGTGATGCAAAGCAAATCCTGAATTTAGTTGAGGCATTAGAGAGCCATGATGATGCGCAGCAGGTTTATTCTAATTTCGACATTCCCGATGAAATCTTAGAACAAAGTTCTGTCTCTGGATAATAGTAGGGAGTTAAATAACGCGAACAAGAAAGCAGAAGAAGCAACGAATTTGTTAACATGCGAATATTAGGAATTGATCCCGCGTTGAGTATCACTGGCTATGGACTAGTTGAGCAAACAACCCACGGTTTATCTTTGGTAGATATGGGTATTGTAAGAACTAAACCCAAGCATTCCTTGCCCGCGAGGCTGGCAACAATCTACCAGGATATTTTACAAATAGTCGAGAAATCAAAGCCCGATTGTTTAATCTTAGAAAAACTTTATGTTCATTATCGCCATCCGACCACTGCTCATATTTTAGGTCAAGCAAGGGGCATTATTTGTCTGATCAGTGTTAAGGCGCACCTGCCTCTATTTGAATATGCAGCAACGCGGGTCAAGAAGGCGATCGTCGGTCAAGGCTTAGCCTCCAAGGCTCAGGTTCAAAGGATGGTTACTACTATTTTGGGCTTGAGGCAATTACCTAAATATCAGGATATCACCGATGCCCTTGCTTTGGCAATTACCCATACTTATATTAATAAATCTAAATCCCAGTTAAGTGTCCAGGGGCAGAAAAAGTTATAAGTTATAAGCTGTAAGATAATAGGAATATAAAAGTTCGGCAGAAAGCAGACGAAAACACTTAAAGCTTAAGGCTTACAACTTATAGCCCTGAGGCTTTAAATAGATCTTAACTTACAACTTATGACTCTGAGCGGAGCCAGGGGAATGATTGCACAGATATCGGGAAAGATAGTCAAAAGGGGAACTGATTTTTTGCTCGTTGAGGTTAATGGCATAAGCTATGAAGTATTCTTGCCGCAAACATTAATGCAGCGAGTAAGGGAGGCTCAGGGGTCCGATGGGCATGTAGATTTAATAACCTACCATTATCACCAATTAGAACCTTCTCGAAGTACACCCATGCTTATCGGTTTTCTTAATGAGATAGAGAAAGATTTTTTCCAACAGTTTATTACTGTTTCGGGAATTGGTCCTCGCGCCGCACTGCGGGCCTTGAATAAGCCTATATCTGTGATCGCGCAGGCAATTGACGAAGGCGATATCAATTTTCTAAAATCCCTTCCGGGCATTGGCTTGCAACGAGCAAAAGAGGTTGTTGCTAAACTCCAAGGCAAGGTGGGTAAATTTGGCTTAATTCAGGATTCTGGGGTTGTCCAAGATAAGGAGGCCGGGGAGGATATTGCCAAGGATGCCTTGGCGGTACTGATGCAGTTGCAGTACAAGAAATCGGAGGCCAAGATGATGATCGAAAAGGTTTTAAAGGACGCCCCCCATCTTAAGACCAGCGAGGAATTACTTAATGAAATTTACAAGCAGCGGCAAAGAAGGGATTAACCAAAGAATAGTTATCGAGGCCTTGTTGTTTGTTAGCGAAAAGCCATTGTTCATTGAGCAAATACGCTGCGTTTTGAATGATTTGGATTCAACAGGGATTCGGATGATATTAGAGGACTTGAAGGCAGAATACTTGAATTCGAATCGCGCTATGCGTATCATTGAGATAGCCGGTGGCTTTCAGATGGTTACTGCTTCGCAGCTGAGTGCATATTTAAAGAAGTTTTATCAGAAAACGCCAGAGAGATTGTCTCGGCCAACACTGGAAACATTATCAATTATTGCCTACAAGCAGCCGATAACGCGAATGGAGATAGAGAACATAAGGGGCGTGGATGTCAGTGGTATAATGAAGAGCTTAATCAATAGGGGCCTGTTGCGAATTGCGGGGAGAAAGAAGGTTCCTGGCCGGCCATTTGTTTATGCTACCACGCGCCAGTTCTTAGAGTATTTTGGTTTAAGGTCTCTAGATGGTTTGCCAAAGATGGAAGAGTTTGTTAATAAGGCGCAGGCCAAATAATTCCGCGCCTTGGATGTATGCAAAAAATAATTATTTTGTATTCTGCGTCTGTTAGTAAGGTGCAAAATGGATTTTCAAGGACGCAGGATTTATTGCGGGAGGTTTAATAAGATGAGTTTAGAAGAATTGCGCCGTAAAATCGACCAGTTGGATACACGCATAATTAATTTACTTAATCAGCGTGTAGGCATTGCCTTAGCGATTGCTCAGACCAAAAAAAGCCAGGGTAGCGCGCGCTATTCTCCGGATAGAGAAAAACAGATTTTAGAGCATCTTCTGCGCATAAACCCCGGCCCCCTTTCTTCGGCAGCGATCGAGGCAATCTATCGAGAGATTATGTCCAGTAGCTTAGGTCAAGATAAGCCCGTGGTGATTGTCTACTTAGGACCGCAAGCCAGTTTTACTCATCAGGCAGCGCTAAAGCAATTTGGTTCTCAAGTGGAATATTGTTCTTCTAATTCAATTACTGATGTTTTTGGCGAGGTAGAAAAGGGGAGCGCGGATTATGGGGTTGTGCCGATCGAGAATTCTATCGAGGGAGTAATTACCCACACCTTAGATATGTTTGTCGATTCTGATTTGAAGATATGCGCTCAGATCGTATTAGAAATTTCTCATAATCTTCTTGCTCATTGTCCAATGTCGCGGATAAAACGAATATATTCTAATCCGCAGGTTTTCGCGCAATGTCGAAGTTGGCTAGAGAAAAATCTTGCTAATGTAGAAAAAATTGAAGTTTCTTCAACTACGCGCGCTGCCCAGCTGGTCAAAAAGATTAGGGATGGCGCTTGTATTGCTTCTTTACTAGCAGGCAAGATTTATAAATTAAAGGTAATCGCTCAGGGGATTGAGGATAGCCCTCACAATATTACACGGTTTCTAGTAATCAGTAAATATGAAATGAATCCTACTGGTTCAGATCGAACCTCAATCCTTTTTTCGATCAAGGATAAGATTGGGGCATTGCACGATATGCTTATTCCATTTAAAAAATACCACATCAATCTTACGAGGATTGAATCGCGACCTTCAAAGAAGAGGGCTTGGGATTACTATTTCTTTGTTGATTTAGCTGGCCATTACAAAGACAAAAAAGTAAAGAAGGCCTTAGGGGAATTAGAGGGTAAATGTAAGTTTTTAAAAATCCTTGGTTCGTGTCCAGTTTAGGGGCCTGGCGTAGTAGAAAGGCAAAAGTAGAGTGGTTCCGATAAGAAAAAATATAGCCAACATTGTCCCCTACCTCCCAGGAAAGCCCATCGAGGAAGTAAAAAGACAGTTGGGTCTTGAGAATATAATTAAGCTCGCTTCTAATGAGAATCCCCTTGGGGCAAGCTCGAAAGCAAAACGGGCAATAAAAAAAGTATTGAGTGAGATTAATCGTTATCCCGAAGGGAGCTGCTTTTACTTGCGCCAAGCGCTTTCGCGTAAATTGAAGCTGAGACCAAATCTGTTTGTCTTCGGCAACGGCTCGGACGAATTAATCGATATAATTATTAAAACCTTTGTTAATGAAGATGAGAATATTATCACTGCCGATATAACCTTTTTAGAATATCAATTTTTGGCTCGGGTCTTTGGGCGTCGGCTGATTAAGGTTGGCTTGCGTAATTTTACTTATGACTTAAAAGGCATACTGAAAACAATTAATAAAAAGACCAAGGTTATCTTTATTTCCAATCCCAATAATCCTACGGGAACATATGTAAACAAGAGACAGCTAGATGAATTCCTCAATCGGGTACCCCCGCGCGTAATTGTTGTTCTGGATGAGGCATACGATATCTTTATTGATGTCGATGATTTCCCACAAGGTTTGAAGTATTTCCAAAAGGGCAATATAATCGTCCTGAAGACATTTTCGAAGAGCTACGGCCTGGCGGGGTTACGTGTTGGTTATGCCGTGGCCCGTCGCCAATTGGTCTCCTATATGGAGAGAATAAGGCCTCCATTTAATGTGAATCTCCTTGCTCAAGCAGGTGCGACTTCCGCTTTGGAAGATGAAATTTTTATTCAAAAGACAAGGAGGACTATTTGGCAAGGCAAGGATTATCTTTACCGACAATTGGATAAGCTGGGCTTGGGTTTTGTACCTTCGGTAGCCAATTTTATCCTCATTGATACAGGCAGGGATGGCCAGCAATTGCATAAACAGATGCTCAAGTTCGGTGTGATTATCCGCGATATGAAGCAATATGGATTAGATAATTTTATTCGAGTTACCATTGGCACTAAAAAGGAAAACGAGAGATTTATAAGAGTATTGAAGAAAGTATTAACAAAGAGATTTCCGAAAAAATATGTAACAACACAGAAATCTCTTTGATTGTCATCAGGCTCTGATATAGATTTAGGGGGTTTTCAGAGCCTCCACAAAGCGAGGCAAAAATGATTATCGTTTTAAAACCGGATGTAACCCAGGAACAAAAGGATTATATTATTGAGCGGATGCATAAATTGGGTTTATCTCCTCATGTATCGCGCGGGGTTGAGCGAACAATCATTGGCGTGATTGGGCCTGAGGATGTTTTGCGGGTAACGCCCTTGGAGGCGTTCCCGGGAGTAGAGAAGGTTTTGCCTGTCTTGGCTCCCTATCGGTTGGTTTCTCGTGAATTTAAGGCTGAGGATTCAATTATTGATTTGGGCAAAGACGTAAAGATTGGGGCAGGTAAGGTTGTGGTTATCGCCGGCCCTTGCGCAATAGAGAGTCCCACTCTTCTTCGTGAAATTGCCTCGCAGGTAAAAAAAGAGGGCGTGATGGTGTTGCGCGGTGGGGCATTTAAACCACGCACCTCTCCTTATAGCTTTCAGGGGTTAGGGCAGGAGGCGCTGGAATATCTCAAACAGGTAGGGGATGAGTTAGGAATGGTGACCGTTACTGAGGTTATGGATCCGCGGGATGTGAAAATGGTTGCCCGCTATGCCGATATTTTACAGATCGGTGCGCGTAATATGCAAAATTTTAATTTGCTTCGCGAGGTAGGCGAAACACAGAAACCAATCCTGCTAAAGCGGGGCATGTCCTCTACAATAAAGGAATGGTTGATGTCCGCAGAATATATTTTGTCCGGAGGTAATTTTAACGTTATCTTATGCGAGCGAGGGATTCGTACCTTTGAAGATTTTACCCGCAGTACCTTAGATGTGAGCGCAATTCCTGCGGTAAAGTATTTATCGCATTTGCCAATAGTTGTTGATCCCAGCCATGCTGCGGGCAAATGGAATTTAGTTCCTGCTCTTTCTCGGGCTGCCGTAGCTGCAGGTTGCGACGGTTTGATTATTGAAGTACATAGTCATCCTGAGGAGGCGTTTTCTGATGGGGTGCAATCGCTCCTGCCAGAAAAATTTACTCAGTTAATGCAAGAATTAAGAATATTGATTAAGGCAATAGGAAGAAAAATATAAGTAACCCCTCACCCAACTAATGAGAAGATTAACTATATAGTAAGTGGGTAAGTTCGCATTCATAACTTATGTCGCACTTCGAGCTCCCTGCCTGCCGGCAGGCATAAGTTATGTGCTCATTTAACATGAGATTATTTAACAAGGTGGTAATAATCGGCGTAGGGTTAATTGGCGGCTCAATCGGATTGGGGATTAAAAAGAGAAAACTGGCAAAACAGGTTATTGGAATAAGCCGACACAAGAAAACAATCAACTCAGCAAAAGCACGAGGAGCCATTGACTTTGGTTATTTGGATCTATCCGCAGTTAGCCAAGCAGATTTGATAGTTTTAGCCACCCCAATAAATTCAATAATTCAACTTGGCCTCAAGATCAGCCCTTTAGTTAAACCAGACGCTTTAATAACCGACGCAGGTAGTACTAAAAAATTAATTGTTAAGGCGCTAGAGAAGATACTGCCTAATTTTGTCGGTGCGCACCCCTTAGCTGGTTCGGAAAAACAAGGAGTAATGAATGCGCAGGCCGATTTATTTTGTAGGTCTTTATGTGTATTAACGCCAACCGCAAAAACATCAAAAGCAGCCTTAAATATGATAAAAAGATTTTGGATGGAGCTGGGGGCAGGGATTGTTTATCTCAGTCCCGGCAGACACGATAAGTTTATTTCCTATGTTAGCCAGCTACCTCATATTGTTGCCTTTTCGCTTATCCAATCAGTTCCACATAATAGTTTATATCTTGCCTCCACGGGGTTGAGGGATACGACGCGCATTGCCGCATCTGCGGCCTTGCTTTGGAAGGATATCCTTTTTACTAATTCGGAGAATATACTGGATGCGCTGGAGATCTTTTCCCGTTCTTTATCGCGGATTAAATCAGCGATAAAGCAAAAGGATGCGCAGGCCTTGGAACGGATCTTGAGGCAGGCAAGACAAAAACGCCAAAACCTAGGGCTTGAATAACCCCATGCTTATGTGTGCGGCAAAGATGCTACGTCGATGAAGGCGCAGGGGTGAGATTTATGATTATAGCAATCGATGGTCCGGCGGGAGCAGGTAAAAGTACAGTCGCCCGTTGTGTAGCAAAAGAGTTGGGGTTTGTTTATCTTGATACGGGAGCGATGTATCGCGCCCTCACCCTCAAGGCATTGGATAAAAATATAAACCTTCGGGATGTAGAAAGTCTTGTGCAAATGTGCAAGAATACCAAATTGGACATCAGCAATAATCAGGACGGCTCAATTAAGATCCTTTTGGATGGAGAGGATGTATCCCGGCGCATTCGTCTACCACAGGTGACTCAGTATGTTTCTGACATCGCTAAGATAAGAGGTGTAAGAAAAGAAATGCTAAAATTACAACGGAGTATAGGATTAGTGAATAATTCTCTTGTTGATGGGCGCGATATTGGCACGGTAGTTTTTCCTAATGCGGATCGTAAGTTTTACATCGACGCAGAATTTAATCAGCGCGTAAAAAGAAGATTTAAAGAATTGCAGGAGGCAGACAGTCAGATAACCTTAAAGGAAGTTGAGTTTGATCTTAAGAACCGCGATCACATAGATTCAACGCGCAGTTGCGCACCGCTAAGGAAGGCAGATGATGCCCTTTGTATTGATACAACAAATATGACCATTGCAGAAGTAGTTAAGAAAATTCTTGACGAGGTCAGGTAGTCGCCAACAGAATAACGGATTAACTGGATACCGAGAAGATGGACAAATCCTTAATTAGAAATTTTTCCATAATTGCTCATATTGACCATGGCAAATCTACGCTTGCTGATCGGATTTTGGAACTAACCGGGGCAATTGATAAAAGGCATCTGCAGGAGCAATTACTTGATGATATGGAGCTAGAGAGGGAAAGGGGAATCACGATTAAGGCTTCTGTGGTTCGACTTAATTATCAAGGGAAAGACAAAAAAACATATATTTTTAATCTCATTGATACGCCGGGCCATGTTGACTTCAGCTACGAGGTTTCCAAGTCTCTGTCTGCTTGCGAAGGGGCAGTTTTGGTTGTCGATGCCGCGCAGGGGGTGGAGGCGCAAACGGTGGCTAATTTTGATTTAGCAAAGGAAAATAAACTAAAAATTATACCGGTGATTAACAAGATCGATTTATCTAATGCCGATATAGAGCGGGTTAAAAATCAACTTATTACGATGTTCGATTTTAAGGAAGAGGAAATTCTTTTGAGTTCAGCCAAGCTGGGCGATGGCGTCGATAAAATTCTCGCGAGGATTGCTTCAGATGTTCTTGCTCCCGGCGGTCAGGAAGAAGAGCCGCTTGCTTGCTTGGTTTTCGATTCGCGCTTTGATGTCTTTAAGGGGGTAACCATTTTTATCCGGGTAATGCAAGGTAGGATTACAACGCGCTCTCAGATAAAATTTATGCAGCAGGGCTCCGTTCATAAAATAGAGGAGTTAGGTATAATTAAGGATTTAAAACCCTTGCGCGTAGATTCCCTTGCCAGCGGTGAGGTCGGATATTTAACGGCGAATATTCGTGATCCTCAAGAGGTAATCATCGGTGATACAATTACTGACTTAGGTAATCCGGCCGAATGCCCGCTACCCGGTTTTCGTAAAGTAAAGCCTTTGGTTTTCTGTGGTATATATCCGGTTAATTCCGGAGATTTTTTACGCCTGCGTGAGGCAATGGAAAAATTAAGGCTCTCTGATGCCTCATTTGTTTACGAGCCAGAAAATTCACAATCTTTCGGTTATGGTTTTCGCTGTGGATTTTTGGGGCTGTTGCATATGGAGATTGTTCAAGAGCGCTTAGAAAGAGAGTATGATTTAAATCTCATTCTTACTGTGCCTAATGTTATCTATCGAATCAAAAAAGAAAATGGTGAAATTCTGGAAGTAGACAGTCCCCAGGAATTACCTTGTTCTTCGGAGATTGCCCAGGCAGAAGAGCCGTTCGTTAATCTTCTGATGATCATTCCCATTCAGGATATTGAAGCAGTTTGCAATTTTACTAAGGCACGACGGGGAGCCTTTGAGTCTAGCGAATATCTTGGCGAGGATAGGGTTAAACTAAATTTTACTGCACCACTTTCTGAAATCATCGTTGATTTTTATGATCGGATAAAATCTCAGACACATGGCTATGGCTCAATTGATTATGAATTTTGCGGGTACAGACCTTGCGAATTGGCAAAATTAGAAATTATGTTAAATGATTTAGTCTGTGATGCCTTTTCCTATTTAATCCACAAAGATAGGGCTTATACTAAAGCGCAAGCTGTGGTAAGCAAACTAAAAGACTTAATTCCGCGACAATTATTTGAGGTGCGCATTCAGGCGAAGATAGAAAATCGGATTATTGCTTCGGAGAAAATACGGCCAGTGGGTAAAAATGTTACCGCCAAGTGTTACGGTGGGGACATTACCCGTAAACGCAAGCTCTGGGATATTCAAAAAAAAGGTAAGAAGCGCCTCAAGCGATTTGGCAAGGTGGAGATTCCCCAAGAAGCCTTCTTGGAGATATTGAAGATATAAGTGAGGTCATTGAAAAATGGCAAAGGATAAATACAAGAAGAAGTCGCTAGCAAGAGAATGGATTGAGTCGATAGTTATCGCTTTTCTTCTAGCAATGTTTATCCGGACATTTATTATTCAAGCATTCAAAATTCCTTCTGGCTCAATGCGGTTAACGTTAATTGAAGGAGACCGAATTCTGGTAAATAAATTTATTTACGGAGCTAAAATCCCTTTTACCAATCTAAGGCTGCCCGGGATAAGAGAACCGCAGCGAGGGGATGTTGTCGTATTTATTTATCCTAAGGATAGGCGCCGAGACTTTATCAAGAGGTTAATTGCTACGGGGGGAGAAACTGTTCAGATAAAGGACGGTAAGGTTTATATCAACGGACAGGCTCTCGATAATCCTAAGTTCGCCCGTTATTATTATAATCGAGGCTCTTATGGAGAAGAGGAAAACAAGATCGCTGTTCCTGTGGATAGCTTTTATGTATTAGGCGATAATTCTGCTTCTTCTCAAGATAGCCGTTATTGGGGATTTGTTCCTAATAATAATCTCTTGGGTAAGGCATTCTTAATCTATTGGCCATTGCATAGGATCAGGATAATCGAATAACCATGAATATTGCCAATAAAATTTCAACCTTTAGAATCTTAACCGTTCCTTTTTTTATTGCCTGTCTGCTTTATTATTCTCCCGAGAAGGATTATTTAAGGTTTATTGCCTTGGTTATATTTATTTTGGCAGTATTTTCTGATGCTGTGGACGGTTATATTGCGCGCAGGATAAAACAGCACTCTCCCGCAGGTCAGATTTTGGATCCCTTAGGGGATAAGGCTCTATTGATGAGTGCATTCATTTTTTTATATCTTATTGATACAGGTATTAGGTTTCCTTTATGGGTGAGTTTGATTGTGGTTAGCCGCGATGCAATTATCCTCGTGGGAATAATTGCCATATTTATTGTGCGTCAGAAGTTGGATATACAGCCGATAATCTGGGGAAAACTGACTACGGGTTTTCAAATGGCTTCAGTAATCTCTGTGCTAATCCGATGCAAATTTTCTTACCTGTTATGGTCAATGGCGATCTTGTTTACGATAATTTCTGGCATAGATTATATAAGGAGGGGATTTGTCATATTGTATGGCTCTAGCGGGAATTGTAATTAGCTATCTGTTAGGTTCGTTTCCTACCGCTTATATTCTTGGACGAATCTTAAAGGGCATAGATATTCGTAAGTTTGGCTCAGGTAATGTTGGCGCAACAAATGCCTTTCGCGTTCTGGGTCCGGCTTGGGGAGTTGTTGTTTTAATCTTGGATGTATTCAAAGGGATAGCCGCGGTTACGGCTGTGGCAAATTATTTTCTGAATTATTTACAGTTTTCTCCACCTGTTTTAAGAATTATCTTTGGTCTTGTTTGTGTCTGCGGCCATAACTGGACTTTATTTTTACGATTTAAGGGGGGCAAGGGCGTGGCAACAACTTTTGGCGTTCTTGCTGGTTTAGGCATAGTAATCGCTGAGCTCAGGATGGTTTTGTTCTTAGTGGTTTTGGTTTGGTTAATCGTTTTTTTAATCTTTCGCATTGTTTCGCTTGCTTCTGTTTTAAGCGCCCTAGCCTTGCCTTTGTTTATGCTTATCTT
>JADHWR010000038.1 GCA_016783355.1 Candidatus Omnitrophota bacterium
ATCATAAAAATTCCTAAAATCAAAAAGAGTACCGGAATGATTGTATTCTGAAGAAAGATTGGCCTGATTGCATATTGTCCCAACACACCTACAATCAGGCCAAAAAGTAAATAGGAGATGAATTTTCCGAGAAGGAAAAGACCCAAATAAAGAGATGAATCTTTTACTGTTGCGCCCTCTCTGGATAACATTAATGGCGCTAAAATGGGAAGGCAATGCCCCAGGCAAAGACACCCCATGGAAAGCCCCAATGCGATAGCACTAAAAATCATTAAATATTCCTTATTGTTTTTTTACAGAATGCGATATTACAATACATCTTCGGGTGTAAACCCCGTTAGACCCTTCCTTTAAAGGAAATAGGAAGGTCTAACGGGGTAAAATTGCCCACAGATTAATCCTAAACTTAAATTTCCTTATAATAATTATATGTTAATAGCGAAATTGCAGATATAAAGTTTTTTGTTCGCCTTGAGATCGGATGATTATGTTGAACGAGAACGCAGATGAGAAAATCACCCCAATCTGTAAATACAATTCCTGCATCATGACAAATGCCCTTCTCTAAGCCAGTTTTATGCGCAACAACAACTCCCGCAGGAAGTTTCAGGGGAATCCGATCATTTACTGTTTGCCTCTTTAACAGCTCTATGCACTCAACCGATACATCGCGATTGACCAAATCCCCCGCATAAATTTTTTCTAAAAGCAATGCCATATCCTGAGCAGTTGTATAGTTTTCTATTCCCTGCCCCCTGCTTTTCATATCCATCATTTTTCGGGAAATATTTGTATCTTCTAATCCGAATTCCCTAAAACAGCTATTCAGGTAATCAAAACTCAATAATGAAATCAGCATATTCGTAGCGGTGTTATCGCTTTTTGTAATCATCAGTTCGATCAATTGTTTTACCGGAATTTTAATTCCCTCCGGCTTGCTTTTTAGCACTCCCGAACCGGCTACCTGATCATTGGCGCGAAGAACAACGAGTGTTTCTAAATCCATCCTGCCTTGTGCGATCGCATAAAAACAACCGGCCATAATCGCGATTTTCACAATGCTTGCCGAGGGTATAGCTGTATCCTTATTAACCTCAATCTTCCAACCCCTGCTTAAATCTTTGATTACTATACACGGCTTCCCGTTAAACTTAGCAATCTCTCTCTCGCATGCCTGATTAAGAACTCTCCACGCAGCACTTTGTTTTTTTAACAGAGCAATATTATAGCTACCAATAGTACAAATAATCAAAAGCAACACCACAAAAACAATTTTTTTTCTTATGCAGGGAAAAATCATGTTATAAATATGTGCCTTTAAAAGATATCCACGCCAACTTTCTTTAATAGCTTGAAGAGCTTAGCAATAGGCAAACCAACAACATTATAAAAACAACCTTCGATGCGCTCAATAAATATGCCTCCTAATCCCTGGATATCGAAACTGCCCGCCTTATTTAAAGGAGAAACACTACGGAAATATTTTTGGATTTGCCCTTCGTCCAAATGATGCATATAAATCTTCGTCTTATCATAAGCGGTACAAATTTTATTGCGACTAATATCGATCACCGCCAAGCCGCTATAAACCCACTGGGGTCGTTTTGAAAGCAATTTTAGCGTCTTAAGGGCATCTTTTATATCTTTGGGCTTACCAATTATCTTCCTTCCTGACAAGACAACGGTATCCGCAGCAATAACGACTCCGGAATCGAATCTCTTGGCTACATCCTTGGCCTTAATTATGGCATTACCAATGACTAAATCGCGACAACTCCCTTTTAGCAAGTGTTTCTCTTTAATCTGGGATTCGACCACCTGGAACTTAAGACCAATCTGTTTTAACAGTTTCTGCCTGGCCTTCGATTTTGAAGCGAGGATTATTTTATGCATAGGCTGCCTTCTCTCCTGCTAGATAACCAGTAGAAAATGCCTGCTGCAGATTGTAGCCGCCGCTGGAGGCGCAGCCATCGATAATTTCTCCGGCGAAATATAAGCCGGGGATAATTTTTGATTCCATTGTTCGTGGGTTAATCTCTCTCGTTGAAATTCCGCCACCAGTAACCATCGCCTCTTCAATAGGCAAAGAACCGGTAATCGTTAATGGTAGTGCCTTTAATAAGCTGATCATCGAGCTTCTTTGTCTCTGAGTAATCTGATTTGCTCTTGTTTCTGGATTCAAGCTCAACAGGCATATAAATATCGGGATCAACTTATGCGGTAAGAGACCCTTCATTATATTTTTTAATTGAACTTTTCCTTGAGATTTAAATTCCTTCAATAACCTGTCTTCCAGCTGCCCATGACTTAACCCCGGCTTAAGATCGATAAAGAGCCTGATTTGTTTATGTTCTTTAAGTTTAGAAATAACATTAGCGCTTAAATCTAAGACTATTGGTCCAGAAACGCCAAAGTGCGTAAACATAAACTCCCCCAGGTCAGAGACAATTTTCTTCTTGTCGTATTCAAATGTAATACGTATATTCCTTAATGAAAGTCCCTGCAATTTCTTGCTCCATAACTCCCCGGTCCTTAAAGGGACGAGCGCAGGGCTTAAGGGCACAATCGCATGGCCTAGACTTCTTGCAATCTGAAAACCATCGCCAGTAGAGCCAGTAATTTTATAAGAAGCGCCTCCGGTTGATAAGATTACCTTTTTGGCATTGATCTTACCCTTACTTCCAAAATGCAATTGAAAACAATCTGCTTTTCTTTTTATGTCCAACAAACGCATTTTATAGAGTACCTCGACCTTGTTCTCTACCAAATATTCTTTTAAAATCTTTACAATGGAATAAGCCCTATATGTGATTGGGAAAACGCGTCCCTGTCGCTCTATCTTAAGCTGCAGGCCTTTTTTGTTCAAAAAATCAATCAAATCCTGATTAAAGAACGCAAGGAATGCCGACCTCAAGAAAACACCTTGCTTACCAAACCTTTCAATGAATGCATCCAGAGAAGCAATATTCGTAACATTACACCTTCCTTTGCCGGTAAGCAGAATTTTTTTACCGAGCACATCATTCCTTTCCAGTAAAACAACTTTTTTCTTAAGTTGGCCTGCGCGAATCGCCGCGATCATCCCCGCCGGCCCTGCGCCAACCACAGCAATATCATAAACACCCATAGCAAGCCTCGTTAGCCCCGTAAGAAATTTTATTTCTAACGGGCTAAGTGATCAAAGAGGTTCTATGTCTGATTTTTTAACCCACCCTTGCTTGCCATCAATACGCCTGACCTTTGTCCAATCTTTCTTCGTAGTAATCACAAAAACACTCTCGCCTTCGTTTAAACAAAAAAAGGTTGTTGCGTGATCAAGTGGCTCAAATTTAGAATCAGAAACTTCGGCGATAACAATTGCTTCCTTCTGAATAACGATCCTATAAAATTGTACAAAAAATATGGAGATGCAAATAATTAGTAGTGCTAGGGTTATCATACTTATGTAAGTCAAGATTTTCTTTGCCTTTTTCCTCACAATCGCAAAAATAATTAGGCTCGAAAGGATAAAATATAAAATCATGCTCAGCCAGGTAATTTTATCCAAGCTGAAGGAACGGCACAAAATAAAATATGCGCGCATAAAACCCTTTCCTGAGACAACAAGAATCCGCCCCTCAATCAGAGATTGAGCATATTCCAAATTGGATTTTAAATCAGCATCGCCAGGCATCAGCCTCTGAGCACGCAGATAGCTTAAAATTGCTTTTCCTAAAGCACTGTATTTAAAATAGGCATTACCGAGATTGTAATAAAGCGGGCCAGACTCAAGCCCTAAGCTTAAGGCGCTTTCATAATCAGTAATTGCTTGCTCAAATTTCTCCTCGCGATAATGGGTATTTCCCTGATAGAATAATGAGCGCACTTGACTCAAATCATCGCCGTCAGCCAGTTTTGGATAAATAAATATAAATATTAAAAATAAAATCGCTAATTTGGGCTTCATCCCTTTATCCCTTCAAACCGATCAATGACTTCTTCTAGCAGCTTAAACACATCCCGCATCTGTTCTCTGGTAATGCTCGCAGGCGCATAACGGGCGCGATCGCAATGATTAAAACACTCGCTTAACCGATCAAGGATTTGTTTATCAATATTCAGTGCTTGTAAATCATCTATTACATTTGAGGTTATTCCTACGGTAGGCAAATGAAATTTATCTCCTAGATATTCCTGGAGTGTTTTAAAAACGGTATCGAAAAATTTATTTGGCTCTTTCGAATTGAGCAGGTGACGCGCCTGAGCTAAATTCTTCTTTGCCTTGCCTGGCGCGCGCAAGCGTCTTGCGTAAGGAATATCTGCTTCCAGGCGCGCCTTCCGTCTCTGAAAAATTAAAACAGAAATAATCACAAATAAGGGGATAAACTGAATTATTAAGAATGGTTTATTCTGAGATAAAATTTTGCCCTTTCGCTTCAATCTGCCTAGTCGATCCTTTATATAAATAATGTCTCTACCCAACATTTCCTTCCTGCGAACAATGCCTGTACCTTCTTCAGGAATTCCAAAAACCTTCAATTCCTCACCGCCGGCAGAAGGATTGACCTTAACTGCTATCGGCCCCCTGGTGATCTCTTTATATTCTCTAGATTCGGGATCAAAGAAACTAAAGCTTACCTTTGGTATCTGGCTAACTTTTTCATTTCTGGGAATGAGCACGTGTTCAAATATTTTTCCCGACTGAATTTGCCTAATCTCTGGATCATAAACCTTAAAATCATCCTTAGTATCGAGTGAAGGAGACTTTATTGTTTTGAAATTACCATTCCCGGTAATCGTCATCTTTAATGTAATCGGATCGCCTACATTAACCTCTTTGGGATCAGCCTCAAGATAAAATTTATAATTTCCCAGGGCGCCGTTAAAACTATCGGGCATATACTCCTCAGGTAAAGGCATAATTGTAAAAGGAATGTCAATTGACCCCAAATTTAAAGGATGCTTCTCATAGCGAAAGCCGAAAAAACCACGAAAAGCATCTGAGTCAAAAAAATCATCATCAAAGAAAGACGAGCGCGACTTCCTTTTGGATCTCTTTTTTAAGACTAAATTACATTTTAACCTCGCTGGTCCTAATTTTAATTCTCCGGGGCGCATAGCAAAAACATTAGTATTAAATTCTATTACATTGTAAGAAATACCCTCGAATACCTCTCGATACTGCAGGGGCTGAACGAATTCATCAATTGAAAATCCTTCATGTGTAAACTCAGGATATTGAATGTCTCTTATACTGAGATTATTTATATAAAGCTTGACGGTTAAGGGGATAATTTCATTAACATAAGCATTGCTCTGATCAACTTGTAAAATAAGGAAAATCTTGTCATCTAATCCCTGAATTCCATGATTAAATTTTTTGCTTTGCTCCTCCTGCGGCAGAGCGACCTGACCGGGAACAACCTCTATTGATATTGGCTCCGTTGTAAAGGTGTTACCTTTATGCTGCACGGTAAAAGAAGGGATTTTAAATTTTCCTGTTTTTAGAGGAATTAGCGTGTAGATATGCGTAATAGAACTAGAGACACTCCGATTAATAATTGACATTCTCGTAGAGGGCCCCAAATAACGCCAGTCAAATCCTTCAATATCAGGCAAATCAGGACGAGGAATATCTCCTGCACCATAGAAGCTAAGATTAAGCTGAAGGCTGGCACCTAAGGAAACTCTTGTTCTATCAATAGAGGCTTCAAATTTTATCTCTTCCGCAAAAGATGTGGGTACATAGATTAGAAAATTAAAAATCAAGGACCAAAAAGCAAAGATGTATAAAAAATTGTTTTTATATTTTTGCATTTTTACTACCAATCCTTTAAAACCTCAGGCAATCCCCGCGTGGGAATCTTTTCCTTATACAGCCCTTTCGGCTCTTCTTCTTGACGATAGCTCTCTAAAAGCATTAATGCCTCTTGTTTTGATATTTCGTCCTTTGATTGCTCGACCTCAGTAACTTGCTCGGAAAGCTGCTTTTCTTTGTCTCCTTCTTCTTGCAGGGTGGCGCTTTCAATTTGCTTCTCCTTTTCTATATCCTGTTCTGACTGTTGAGCCTGCGGCTGTTCTTGATCTTCCATTTTTTTAGCGGCTTCTTCTTTAGTTTGCCCCTGACCTATCTGTTGACGCTGGGCTTCCTGTTGTTGGCCTTCTACTTCCTCGTTCTGTTGTTCTTGCTTTTCTTCCTGAGTCTGTCTTTGTTGTTGCTGTTGTTTTAACTTCTCTTCTAAGCGCTCAAGCTCGTTTTTGACAAACTCATAATTATACTCTACATCTTCATCCTCAGGTTCAAGTTCAAGGGCGCGCTGATAATGATGGAGTGCTTGCTCTAATAAATTTATCGCTTCCGGCAAATTTACTTCCTCTTTATTGATGCCGTATTTAAATTTCGTATTACCAATATTATAACTTGCCTTTTGTTCTAATGATTGGTTTTCTGAAAGCAATGATTTTTCAAAATGACTGATTGCCTTTTGATAATCTTCTATCTTATAAAAAG
Source organism: Candidatus Omnitrophota bacterium (assembly GCA_016783355.1). Taxonomy (GTDB): domain Bacteria; phylum Omnitrophota; class Gorgyraeia; order Gygaellales; family JAHJCI01; genus BS750-G32. The sequence goes on from JADHWR010000038.1 coordinate 6,491, forward strand.
CAGCACCGGTATTGAAATTGACGATATCTGAATCCGGGGAATCCCTAAGGGCCTCTGTGTACTCTTTTAACGCCTCCTTAAACTCGTCCTGATTATATAATAAATTTCCCTTCTTCACCCTAGTTTTTGCTTGCCTCCCGGCAAAACAAGGGTGCGAAGAAAAACATAATATTAATAATATCAAGAAAAGTTGTTTCATATTTTTTTCTTATCGCTTATCAAGGGCTCTATGGCTAATAACATTAAAGCGATAACTAAAGGTATTTGAAAGCGCTCATGATGAAACTTGTTCATTCGCGCCTTAATTTCTCTTTTTTCCATTTTGGAAAGTTTCTCCTCGTAAATTAAATCGAGGCCAAAATCAGCTCCGCGGGAACGCAGATAAGCGCCACCTGTAGTCAGGGCAATCTTTTGTAAAACCGACTCATTTAAACTTGACTTGATAACATTGCCTTGATTATCTTTCAAAAATGTTTTTTTGCCGGCCTTATCGATTAATTGAATTAATTCCCCCTCAGTAGATCCAATCCCAACACAAAATATTTTTATGCCCTCTTCCTTTGCTGCTTCAGCAAATTCAATAGCATTACCTTGGTGATCTTCTCCATCGGTAATCACCACAAGAACCTTATATTTCTTCTGCTTTCCTTCAAAACTGTCGATTGCTAACCTTATTGCGCTTGAGATAGATGTCCCACCGCGAGGTATTATCCGCACGCTCAAATCATTCAGGGCCAATAAAAATCCCTCGTAATCCAAGGTCAGGGGGCACTGTAAAAATGAGGTTCCGGAGAAAGCGATCAATCCAACCCTATCTCCCCTTAATTTTTTAATTAAATCCTTAACTGCTAATTTAGATCTTTCCAATCTATTTGGCTTTGCATCTGCGGCGAGCATACTTTTAGATGTATCCATGGCAATTAAGATATCCAATCCCCTGCGTTTAACTTCTTGCCACTGAAATCCCCACTGAGGGCGCATTAAAGCGATAACACTAAATATTAGTGCAAGAACAATAATCATAAATTTTGTTATTTGTTTTTTAAAATTTACTGAACTGGTGATTTCTTTTAAAAGTTCAGAATCTGCGAATTTCTGCATCACTGACCTTTTTCTTTTGGCTGCCCAAAAAAAGAATAAAACTAATAGGAGAACAATCCAAAGGGTATAACCGTAATAAATTTGTGCAAATTTCATCTTAAGGCAATTTCCTCAATGCGGTATTCGACAAAACCACCTCTAAGATCAAAAACAATAATCCCGGAATCAAAAAGTAAGGAAATAATTCTTTATATTCCTGAAAACCAACTTCCTGAACAAGTGTTTTTTCCAATGAATCTATTTCCTTGTAAATCTTTCTTAGGGATTCTGTATCGGTAGCCCTGAAGTATTTCCCCTTTGTTTCATCGGCGATTTTTTTAAGCATCTCCTCATCTATTTCGATTTTGACATTTTGATAAACAGTCTTCTGCCAAAAACCCTGCACAGGGAAAGGCACTAATCCCTTTGTGCCTGTGCCGATAGTATAAATTTTTATTCCTAATGCCTGGGCTGCCTCTGTAGCTGTCCAGGGAGAAATTTTACCCGCATTATTAATCCCGTCGGTAAGGAGAATAATAATTTTACTTTTAGCTTCCGTGCTCGTAAGCCTGTTCAAGGATGAGCTTATTGCTGAACCGATTGCCGTGCCATCTTCAATTGCTCCAATTTTAACTCGTTCTAAATTTTTAATCAACCAATTGTAATCTAGCGTCAATGGGCAAACAGTATAAGCACGAGCGGCAAAAGCAATCATCCCAATGCGATCGCTTTCCCTTTTCTGGACAAACTCCTCAACCACCGTCTTGACTACTTCGAGCCTGTTCTGCCGCCTCCCTCCTATTTTAAAATCTTCGGCCAGCATACTTCCCGAGCAATCTATTGCCAAAACAATATCAATGCCTTCGCTGTGAATTTTTGTCTCTTGCAAAGGAATGCGTGGCCTGGCTAGGCCTAAAAGGAATAACGCCATTATCACCATCCTTAAATAAATCAAATTATTAGCTAATCTAAGCCTTAACGTAGGCCGGAACTTCTTTAGCAACTCTTGCGAGGAAAATCTAATGCTCGCAGAAACACGCTTTTTTTTAAAAAAAAGGAGGGTGATAATTATAATCGGAAGAAATAATAAAATCCAGATGTCTTTAAAGATCATAATTGCATAGAAACCGCTTTAAATTCTTATTCAATAACCTTGGTTTCGTCAATTAATTTTTTTGCTGCACTAAAGCTATCGTTTATTTCTTTTTGCGTAGGGCCGTACTTGGCAAATTTTACTATATCGCAAAGGCATAGAAATTCTTTTAATAAATTCTTATGCGCCGCTAACAAATCAGTAGTATTTCTTAACGAAGATAAAAACTCCTCAGTAGTCATCTCTGGGGCCTTAATATTAAATCTATTTTCTATATAGCGTCTTATGATATCAGAAAGTTCAAAATAATACTGCTTAATCTCCCCCAATGCAGGCAACCCCTTAGCCCTTAGTGCCTCCAGTGCTTCGTAGGCGATTTGATCAGCCGGCCTGGGGGGGAGGATGAGGTTTTTTTGTTTTTTCTTTCTTTTCTTAATAACAAAAACTATCCAAAGCAGCAAGCTAATTAAAAGGACAATCAGACCGAAAACAATAAGAATTAAATAATCGGTTTGGAAATATACTGGTGGTTTTATATCTTTTATATCATCAGCAAAAGCGCTACTTGCAAGAATAAAAAATATAAAAGATGAGGACATTAAAATCATCTTTTAAGCTAATCTTTTTTCTCTCATCCTAAAAAACCTGATTAGTTCTTTTTCATATGGTTTATCAGTATGAATATCTATACTATCCACATTTATTGCGCGCAGTAATTTTTCGCGTTCTTCTATCCGCTGAAGTGCTCCCTGCTTATATTGACTTCTAAGAATAGAGTCGCTCGTATCAATAACAAAACTCCTCTCCGTCTCTGCGTCGGTCAGCTTAATAATTCCGATATTCGGCAGCTCGATCTCTCGAGGATCAGTAATCGTAACGGCAACGATATCGTGCCGCTTATTAGATACAGAAAGTACATTCCGAAAACCCTGATCAAAAAAATCTGAAATGATAAAACTGATTGTTTTGCGCCGGGTGACTCGATTCAAATATTCAAGAGCTAAAGAAATATTTGTACCCTCACCCTCAGGCTGATAATACAACGCCTCCCTGATTACCCTTAACACATGGCGCAGGCCTTTTCGAGGGGGAATGAATTTTTCTATTTTATCGGTAAAAATTATCAAACCGACCTTATCGTTATTCTGCATGGCAGCAAACGCTAAAACCGAACATAATTCTGCAGCGAGTTGACTTTTAAGCTGCTTAACCGAACCAAAATGACAAGACAAAGATGCATCCAAAAGGAGCATTACGGTTAATTCTCTCTCTTCAATAAATTTCTTTACATAGGTCTGCCCCATCCGTGCAGTAACATTCCAATCAATGCTGCGTATTTCATCTCCAGGCAGATACTCGCGCACTTCATAAAACTCCATACCCCTGCCCTTAAATACGCTCTGGTATTGCCCGGCAAAAACATCTGTTACCATGCGTGAAGTAGTAATCTGAATTTTATGAATCTTTTGCAATATTTCTTTAGGTATCATCCTTGCTTAAATATTTGTTTTTTTGCTTCTCTTGCTTTGATCTTTAAGGCACCTCAATTTCATCAAAGATTTTTTTGATAATATCTTCGGAGGTTTTTTCTTCTGCCTCTGCTTCGTAGCTAATAATAACACGGTGCCGTAAAATATCCATTCCCACGCTCTTAACATCCTGCGGAATAACATAGCCTCTACCTTGAATAAAAGCATATGCCTTAGCGGCAACAGTTAAATAAATACTTGCACGCGGAGAAGCGCCGTATTGTATCAGACTAGCTAATTCCTTAAGTTTGTAATTTGCCGGTTCCCTAGTAGCAAAAACAATATCCAAGATATATTTTTCTATCTTCTCGTCCATATAAACCTGATCAACAACTTCTCTTGCCTTGATTATATCTTCTGCCCCAACAACAGAATCCACCTTAATCTGTTTATCCGTAAAGCTCATTGTTTTGAGAATCCTATGCTCTTCTTCTTTATTAGGATAGGTAATATTTAATTTCAGCATAAAACGGTCAACCTGAGCCTCAGGCAAGGGATAGGTCCCCTCCTGCTCAATAGGATTTTGTGTAGCCATAACAAGAAAGGGTTCGTTAAGCTTAAAGGTGTTTTCGCCAATAGTCACTTGACGTTCCTGCATTGACTCAAGAAGTGCGCTTTGTACCTTAGCAGGCGCGCGGTTAATTTCATCGGCGAGAATAATATTGGCAAAGATCGGGCCTTTTTTGGTTGTAAAAACCGCCTCCTTGGGATTATAGACCAGCGTCCCAATCAAATCTGCGGGCAATAAATCGGGGGTAAATTGCAAGCGTTGGAATTTCGTATTAATTGCCTGGGCAAGAACCTTGACCGATAACGTTTTGGCTAAACCAGGCACTCCTTCGATTAGAATATGCCCGTTGGCAAGTAAGCCAACAAGCAGTCGTTCAATTAAATACTTCTGCCCAATGATTACCTTCTCAATTTCTCTTCTAAGAGATTCAACAAAGGCGCTTTCCTTTTTTACCCTCTGATTGATTACGTCGATTCCTTCTGACATCTTATCCTCCTTATTTCTCGTTAGTAGGGCTGGGATTGACCCCAAGTAGTCAACGCTTCCCTTGAAGAGCAAGGTTAATTATTTTATTAATCAGCTGGTTGTAGTCAATACCAACTTTTTCTGCTGCCTGAGCAACCTCATCGCATCTAGCTAAACATGGATTAGCGTTTGGTTCAATAATATAAACATTGCCATCGAGGGTAACCCTAATATCAAATCTTGCATAACACTGCATATTCAGGGCGCGATAAGCACGCTTGCAAACATCGATGACTTTTTTATCTAAACCTTCGGCGAGCTTCCCTGCGAAAACACTTTTTATGCCCCATTTTTCTCGATATTTATCGTCCCATTTTGCCTTGTAAGTAGCAATCCTTGGTTCATCTTCAGGAAGCTGACCAAATTTCATTTCCCGCGCCGGCAATACCTTAACTCTCTTACCGCCTAAAATACTCACATATAATTCTCTGCCATCTATATACTCCTCAGCAATTGCATCTGTGTTCATCCGCTGGTGAATAAAATTTATTCTTTCAA